>CAZHBM010000136.1:0-8878 GCA_964529945.1 uncultured Anaerolineales bacterium
CACTGCCAGCGCTGCCCCACCGATGGCGCTCAATAGCCGCCAACGTCCGGCGGTCAGCCGGCCGGCAACGACGTCCAGAGCCAGCAATACCCACGGTAGCCAGGCGCTCACCTCCAGAATGGTCACCTGCTGGACGGGAAAGCCGGTCAGGTAGCCGCTGTAGGTGTAGACCAACGAAACCACCAGCGCCGCCATCCGGGCGCCGGTGAGTGTGCCCGGCGAGTTTTGAAAGAGGCGCCGGCCAAGCAGGAAGGCTCCCACGGCTGCTATGGAAAAGTGGGCTATCACCTGTAATTCCAGTGCCCATAGAGGGAATCCAAAGCCCAGAAGCTTAAGCACGGCGCCTTGAAGAATCTGGAGTGGGTAAAGAGCACCCGATTGGATGTCGGCCAGGGCCGGTTGGCCGGCGTAAGCGTACGGATTCCATAGCGGCCAGTGACCCTGAATGAGTTGGGTGACGGCATATGACCGGAGGGGGTAATACTGGTCAGTGAAATCGCCGGCGGCGATATTCATACGATCCAGCGGGTTGGGTGCGATCAGGCGCCAAAAGAAGAGGGCTGGTAGTAACGATAAGACGACAACCAGCCAGACATCCCACTTATGAGTCTTGAACCATCTCCCCAGGCGCCGGTTTGGTGGTGAGTTCAAAACAAACCTCCGACCGGTGAGGTATCCGTCCAGTACAGCACCGGCAATCCATTTGTGACGTTACCTCTCTGAGCTGCATTCTACCCTACCTTGAAGGTGCGAGCAACCGGAATATTGGGAAATCTAAGGGCAAATAGCGGCTATTTGCATAAAAATGAAAAACTAGTATAATCCGATCCGTATACAAGTTTGGTTTGAACGCAATTTGCGAATGATTCCCTCGCCGCCAGGCGGGGGATAATCTATTTGTTGGTGTGGTAATAAGTGGGGGTGGGCTTTAACGCCTGCTAAATAGAGACCAGGGCAGGTTACTCGTCTGGGTATACTTGCCCTTTGATTACGTAGTGCCGGACACCATCAGGGATTCCTTAGCGCTATCAGTCGATTGGGTCGGGCGATTGGGAGCGTACGCTGGTATGATCCGGCAGATTTTTTGGAAGCATTCATTTCCGGTCTTGTGAGGCGATCGATGGCTGAAAAACCCGTATTTCTTACTAGCGAAGGTCTGAAGAAACTTGAAGAGGAATTGGCGTACCTCGAGACGACGAAACGAGCCGAAGTCGCAGCTCGTATCCAGTCGGCGAAAGAAGAGGGCGATATCAGCGAAAATGCTGAATACGACGACGCCAAGCACGAACAAGCCTTCGTAGAAGGCCGCATTATGACGTTGCGGTCGATGATTAGCAATGCCAAGATTATTGAGGATAGCGGTCCCTCCGACGTGGTGCGGTTGGGATCGCGTGTGACAGTCAAGGAGGACGATTCCGACGAGTCGACCGTCTACACGATGGTCGGGTCGGCGGAAGCCGATCCTTTGAATGGACGCATCTCCAACGAGTCCCCAATCGGTCGGGCTTTAATGGGACAGCGGGCCAAAACCGTCGTCTCTTACCAGGCGCCCGATGGCAAAATCAGTCTCACTATTCTCCAGGTTGAGTAGTATTCTTTTGTGTTTTTTTGACCATATCCGGATAAGCCCTTGTGTAGAGGAATACTATGCTCGACAATGTCAATGACCAGGTCCAGCAACGCCTGCAGAAGTTAGAACGGTTGCGCGAGCGAGGCGTCGACCCTTTTCCCGCTCGATCTGATGTTACCCATACCGCTGCCCAGGCGATTGCCGCTTTTGATAAGGCCGAGGCCGAAAATGCCGAAAGTCCCGAGGTGGCAGTTGCGGGACGGATTCGTGCCATTCGGGTGATGGGCAAGAGCGCTTTTGCCCACATCGAGGATAGCAGTGGCCGTATCCAGGTATACTTGAAAAAGGACGAAATTGGTGAAGAATCCTACGCCAATTTCAAGCAAGACCTCGACGTGGGCGACTTCATCGGCGTGCGCGGAACCCTGTTTCGTACGCGCACCGGCGAGGTGACCATCCGGGTCGTCTCCTATACGTTGCTGGCCAAGGCCCTGCATCCGCTGCCGGAAAAATGGCACGGCCTCAAAGACGTCGAGACACGCTATCGGCGTCGTTACCTGGATCTGGTAGCCAACGAGGATGCACGCCACATCTTCCGCACCCGGAGCCGCGTTGTGAGTGCCATGCGCCGCTTTTTGGACGATTTGGGGTTCTTGGAAGTCGAAACGCCGACCCTGCAGCCTATCTATGGCGGGGCCATGGCCAATCCATTTACCACGCACCACAATGCGCTGGACACGACGCTTTACCTGCGCATTTCCGATGAACTCTACTTGAAGCGCCTGATCGTCGGCGGACTGGACAAGGTATACGAAATCTGCAAGGATTTTCGTAATGAAGGCGTCAGCACCAAGCATAACCCCGAGTTTACACAAATGGAATGCTACTGGGCTTATGCCGATTACAACGACATGATGTGGTTGACCGAGCACATGGTGGCTTACATCGCCGAACAAGTGTTGGGGACAACCGTCGTGACTTTCAACGGTCACGAGATCGACCTGGCACCACCCTGGCGGCGCTGGTCCCTGCGCGATGCTATTCGCGAGTCGACAGGCATCGACTATATGGAGTACCCGACCCGCGAAGCGTTGTGGATTGAAACGCAGCGACTGGGTCTAGACGTTAGTCCGCAGCCAACGTGGGGAAAACTGATCGACGAGCTTCTGGGCGCTACGGTGGAACCAGGGCTGGTACAACCCACCTTCATAAAAGATTACCCGATTGATATTTCCCCACTGGCAAAAGCCTCGCCGGACAACCCGGGCCACGTGGAGCGATTTGAGATTTTCATTGGCGGCCTGGAGACAGGCAACGCTTATTCTGAGCTCAACGATCCACTTACCCAGAAGCAGCGCTTCGAGGAGCAGGGTCTGGGCGCCAAAGCCGGTGACGAAGAAGCCCACCCGATGGATGAGGATTACGTGTTGGCGTTGATGCACGGCATGCCGCCCACCGGTGGCTTAGGAGTTGGCATCGACCGCCTGACGATGATCCTTACGGACCAGACTTCTATACGGGAAGTCATTCTTTTCCCGCACATGCGCAGCAAAGAGTGATAGAGGCCGACGCTCGCCAGCGATTGTGGCTACGCTAACATCGCTGAGAGGAGAAAATGCCGGATGCCTAATGCGTTGCTGAGTGTCTCGAACAAACACGGTCTGGTTGATTTGGGCCGCGAATTGAACCAACTTGGTTGGACATTGGTTGCCAGCGGTGGTACGGCTGCCGCACTCGAGCAGGCCGGCTTGCCGGTGGTAGCGGTCAGCGCCGTGACGGGCGCGCCGGAGATGCTTTCCGGTCGCGTGAAGACACTGCACCCGGTGATCCACGCCGGCATTCTGGCGCGCGATAACCAGGCCGATATGGACGAGTTGGCGGCTCACGGCATCCAAGCCATCGATCTGGTGGTCTGCAACCTCTATCCATTTCAGCAGACCGTTGCCATCCCCGACGTGAGCCTGGTCGAGGCTGTCGAAAAGGTCGACATTGGTGGTGTGACACTGCTGCGTGCCGCGGCCAAGAACTTCCAGCGAGTGGCCGTTATTTGTGACCCCGAAGATTATGCAGCTATCCAGACTGAACTGAAGGATAGCGGTTCGATCACCCTCGAGACCCGTCGCCGGCTGGCTGTCAAGGCGTTTGCGCATACCCGCGATTACGACACGGCTATTGAGACCTACCTGCGCGACGAGTTGATTGCGCCTTCTCCCGCCGGCGAAGTGCCGGACAGCCTGCACATCAGCCTGGAATTGGCCCAGGCAATGCGTTATGGTGAGAATCCTCACCAGGCGGCCGGACTGTACGCCACTCCCGGCGTGGGGCCATTGGGCGGCGAGTTATTGCAGGGCAAGCCGCTCAGCTATAACAATATGCTGGACCTGGACGCTGCGTGGCGGGCGGCGCTCGACTTCGACGATCCGACCGTGGTCATTGTGAAACATTTGTCCCCATGCGGCATTGCCTGCGGTTTGCAGTTGCCGGACGTGTTTCGCGCCGCCTTGGCGAGCGATCCGGTAAGTGCTTATGGGGGCGTAATCGCCATCAACCGGCTTCTGGACGTAGAGACTGCCGAGGCGATGCAGGACCTTTTTGTGGAAGCGGTGGCCGCGCCGGGTTTCGACGACCAGGCGGCAGCTTTTTTTGCGCAACACAAACCCAACTGCCGCCTGCTTGCCATCCCGCAGCCGCTTGATGAGCGTTGGGAAATGCGGTCGGTTGCCGGAGGTATTCTGTTGCAGGCCGTGGATGGCGGCGACCCGCCAGGCACGCAATGGAAAGTGGTTAGCCAACGTCAGCCGACCGAGACTGAAATGGCGGCTATGCGTTTGGGATGGCGGGCCTGCCAGCACGTGAAAAGCAATGCGATTGTACTGGCCGTTTCCGACGCCACCGTTGGCATTGGCGGCGGCTTGCCCAGCCGGGTAGATGCTGTCCAGTTGGCGGTGTCCAAGGCCGGCGACCGGTCGCGTGGCGCGGTGATGGCTTCCGACGCGTATTTCCCGTTCCCCGACGGTATTGAAGTGGCTGCCCAGGCAGGGGTGAGTGCCGTCATCCAGCCCGGTGGATCCGTAAGGGACAACCTGTCAATTGACGCAGCCGACCGCCTGGGATTGGCGATGGTCTTCACAGGGGTTCGTCACTTCCGTCACTAGTCGGTCCGTCGCAGGAAGGAGGCAGAATAGGGATGGCTCAGTATCAGGTACTCTTCTGGAGGCACATTCCCTTGGGAGTCAAGGCCACTGATCTGAACGGAATCGTTCGCGAGAATCTGCCACCTCGATTCCAGGATGCGGTTGACCAGTTGGCCAAACAAGACGGTAGGAGCAGCACCTCGGCCTATACTTCTATGTTCCGCTGGAGCCGGCCTCAAGAGCGAGAGGGTACGGCTCCGGAAGTGGCACAGTCGGTGGCCGCCGAATTGGCGGCCCAATGGCCGGATGAGATCCCCATCGAACCGCCTGAGGGTTCCTCAAATACTTGAGCCGGTGCTAGCGTAGTATTGGCTGAACTATCGCCTGGCTTAACCCAGACGACACCTGTAGGGGGGTAGCTGTCATCGGCTGCACCCCTATCAATTTATTTGTCACCAATCGATAAGGAAGGAAATGTGAGCGACAAAGTACAGGCTATTATCTTTGATTTGGGCAACACCCTGATGTATTTCGACGGCGACTTCATTCCCATCGCCCAGCAAGGGGCACAGGACATGGCGGCCTTCTTTAGCGACAAGAAGATCAAAGTGGACAAAACGGCCCTTGCGGAGACCTTTCTGGCCCACCGCTTGGCGGCATTTGAGTCTGCCAGCATCAGCGGTTTGGAAGTCACCTGCGAGCAATCACTCCAGGCTGCTTTGGAGCAACTCGATGTCGAACCGGCGGCTTTCAATTGGGTGCCGGAAGCCGTTCGGCGCTATTTTGCGCCCGAGGAAGCCGCCTGGACGGCGTACGAGGGCTCTAAGCCGGCCCTCAAGCAACTTCACCGGCATTACCGTATGGGTATCTTGTCCAATGCCACCGACGACGGCTTGATCCAGCGGCTTGTCAATCGCCTCGAGTTTCGGCCGTGGCTGGCACCGGTGCTGTCTTCCGCTGAGTTGGGCCTGCGCAAACCGCGACGGGAAGCCTTCGAAGCGGTCCTGTCGGCTTGGGATTTGCCGCCCGAAGCGGTGGTAATGGTTGGTGACCGGCTGGACGCCGACATTCAGGGCGCCCACAATTTGGGCATGCGGGCCATTTTGATCACCACCGACGAACCGGACTATAATGCCGACCTGCGAACGAGTATCGTGCCGGAGGCTACTATCGCAGCTATTGATGAATTGCCGGCAGTGCTAAAACAATGGGCGGGTCATTAGACAAGCCATTTCCGTCGAAAAGAATTGGTCTGCGACCACGGCTCGGCCAGCAGCCCACCAGTACGGCTTGGCCGTTCTGGGGAGAATGGCAGGCAGCTTATGAAGCAGGCTGAGGTGAGGGTGACCCATCGCCGCACCATCTGCCAGGCGGTGTGGGCAATTGACGTAGAAACCTCGGGCACGAGCCAAACGATCGCGCCGGGTCAATTTTTCCTGGTCGCCGGTCCCTCCTACCTGCGCCGGCCGGTCTGGCCCTCCCGATTCGACGAACGGTCCATTGAGTTTATGGTCGACGTCGGACGGGACCTGACCGACGCCTGGCTGATTTCTCGTTCGGTTGGGGATGTCCTGGACACCATCGGCCCCTTGGGCCATGGCTTCGACCCGGCCAATAAGGGCGAGCGGGTACTGTTGGTTGCCCAATCGGCTTTGAATGTCGGCCCCCTTTTGCCGTTGTTGTCCCAGGCATTGGACGTGGGGGCGGAAGTGCTCCTGTTGACCGCCGCCACCCATTCACGGCGACTCTATCCCCGCTCTGAACTGCCGCCGGCGGTGGAGTTGCAGGTGGCGACGGCCGATGGTTCCCTCGGTCATCGCGGATCAATTACCGATTTGATTGCAGATGTCTTGCCATGGGCCGACCGCGTAGCTGCCGCCGGTGACCGGCAGCTATATACGGCTATGAAAGCTGCCGGGATTGCCCAGTCTTTGGCCGGATCAGAAGTGTGCCAGGTGTTGCTGACAGACGTCGCGCTGGTATGCGGCGTCGGAGCCTGCCAGGCTTGCGCTGTGCTGTCGAGCAGGGGCACGACCCTGGCCTGCCAACAGGGGCCGGTGTTTGCCCTGGCCGATCTGGCGCCGCAATTGGACCAGAGTGCTGTTGAGGACCATTTCCAATGATTGAGTTGGCGCCCAGAAACAAGTTGGGTTTATCCATCGCCAATCCGATTATGCCGGCGGCGGGTTGCTTTGGTTATGGACCGGAATACAGCAAACTGCTGAACGTCGCCGGCCTGGGGGCAGTAGTGACCAATCCGGTCACCCTCAAGCCCCGGTCGGCTACCCTCGCCCCGAGGTTTGTCCCACTTTCAACCGGTTTTGTGTTGGATGCCGGCAGCAGAAATCCGGGCGTCAAACAAGTGATCCGTCGTTACGTGCCTGTTTGGCGCGCATTGACGCCCCCCGTTGTTGCGTTTCTGGCAGCCGACCAACCGGCTGCCTTGCGGCGCACGGCGACTGCCCTGGAGTCAACTCAGGCCGTCGACGGCCTGGAACTGGAACTGCCGACCTGGGCGGACCTGGATGAGGTGTATGAGCTGGTAACGGCCGTACGCCACAGCGAATTGCCGCTCTGGGTGCGGCTCCCCTTTTACGGCGGCCAGGCGGTGGCTGCAGCTTGCGAAGATTGGGGGGCGGATGCCCTGGTCGTCTCTGCGCCACCGCCGGCAGCCGCCCGGCACGCTGACGGTCAGGTCGTCAGCGGCGGCCTATTTGGTCCCCAGGTGCTTCACTTGATTCTGGCGCTTGTGCTGGAGATCAAGAATCGAGTCGATCTGCCTCTCATCGCCTGTGGTGGCGTGCACTCGAGTCAGGACGTCGAATTGCTTCTTGCGGCCGGCGCTCTCGCCGTCCAGGTCGACAGTCTCTTCTATTGCGATCCATCGGCGGTCGAGCGCCTCGCCCGGAGCTTCGCCTGAGCCTGCCTTTCAGCCGGCCGTCGGAAAAGCAACGGTTGGGCGTTAGCCGGGCGTGCTTGACAAATGGCTTCCCCATGTTATGATAACAAAATGAAGGAGAATCGAGGGACTCACCGTTTCAATCGGCGCCATTTTCTGACCGGAGTGGGCGCTCTGTTGGGCTTGGCGGCACTGGAAGCCTGTAAATTGGGGCAATTGCTGCCTGGCGCGCGCCCCACCAGTACGCCGATCCCCAGTTTTGTGTCCACTTCCATCAGTTGGGCCACTGAAACGCCTGGCACGACGGCAACGTCTACGCCGTCAGCCACGCGCCGTCCATCGGCGACGCCATCAGCCACGGAGGGTGCCGGCGAGAAAGCCACAGCCACCCCGTCGCCGACCGAGACGGCGACGCCGGAGGGAAGTCGTTCACCGACCCCGACCCCAACGCCGACACCTTATCCACCGGGACCGCCCAGCAAACTGGGCATTTTTACCACCCGGGCAGAAGGGCAGATCAATACTTTGATCGACGTTGGTAAGCCGGCGATTGTCAAGACACTCAATCTCGATCCAAACTTTGCCCGGTATATCAAAGAAAAATCACCGACGACAATTGTGGTCGGGCGGATTTCTTTAGATCAGTTAGACTTGACCGCCGACCCAATTCCCCTGGCGCAGGCCACGGCTGCCAAGTTGTTGGAGTTTGCGCTGGAACCGACTCGCTTTACCTATTTCGATGCCTGGGAAGCGCAGAACGAGCCGGTGGCCGACACCGTCGATAAGATGCAGCGATTGGCCGACTTTGAGGCCGAACGTACCCGGCTGCTGGGCGACCAGGGCGTTCGCTCGGTCGTCGGCAATTTTGCAGCCGGTCATCCACCGTTGGAGTTGTGGCAATATTTTGCACCCGCCCTGGCTGCCGCCCGGCAATATAACGGCTATTTGGGGGTTCACGAATATTCGGCACCGGTGATGCAGTGGGGATTTGGCGCCCTGCAATCGACACCGGGGGCCGACGAAGGCGACGAAGCCACGCTTCTCGGCAACCGCGGCCAGTCGGATGGTATCGCTATCGATGGGGATGTCGAGTTGGGCCCTGTGGTTGTCCCACCCCAGGTGCTCACGGAACAAGGTCTCGAAGTCGAATGCCTTGAGACACTTCCGTACTGCAGCCACGTCGATCTTCATGGGCGATCCCCGTCAGTCCGGTTTGCGCAGTCCCAGCGAGCAAATGACCTGCGGCTCGTCCGTCCTCCCCTCCTCTGCCACCCG
>CAZHBM010000137.1:0-8241 GCA_964529945.1 uncultured Anaerolineales bacterium
GGTCGTCCTCGTTGCAGAACATAATGCCGTCCACGCCGGCTTCGAGCAGGTAGGTCACGTCGCGGCCCAGCCGGTCCACCATGGCGTCGATACTCAATTGCGGGTCGTAACGCGGAGTCCCCGGCAAGGCCGGGAAATGCGCCATAGCGATGACGGGCTTGGGTGTGCCAAAGGCTTCAGTCAGCCAGGTGGTCATGAGCGTCTCCCTCTTCGGTAACAAGCGTGGTCTGGAATACGGACGTCCGCCTCAGATAACGTTCAATAGATGTTTGAGCTTGTTGACCGTGAACCGGTTGCGCAGGTAGTGGCTGTATTCCAGGGCCGGGGCCACCTCGTCGGCATGCAGGCCCAACTCCTCGGGCGTCGTCGGCCCGCCCACCGTTTTGAGCATTTCGGTCAGCTCGGCCGCTCGCGGGACGGTGCCGGCGATTTCCTGCACCTGGGGCCAGTGTTGGATCAATCGCGCTTTCAAATCCTCGAACTCCTGGGGAGACATGTCCAAGAACTCGCGCTGGCTGGTTACGATCTCACCGGCAATAGGGCCGTAAACGGCCTCGAGCTGGGCAATTGTTTTTTCGCGGTCCGGCAATTGGGCCGCGTCCAGCCGGCGCTTGAGTTCGGGCAGCGTGGTGTTGCGGATTTTTTCGTATTCTTGAGCGATGAAGATCGTCGCTACGCCAACCTTGGCGCCGTGCAGGATCGCCGGCCGGTGTTCTTGCAGCAGCTTCATCTCCCAAAAATGCGAACAGTGGTGCTCCGCCCCCGAAGCCGGCCGCGAGCTGCCGAAGTCGAGCATACATTTGCCCGACTCGATCAGGTTGGCGATCAATACCCGGACACCCGCCTCCGTGGCGGCGCCAATCTCTTGGGCATGGCGCACACATTGCCGGGCAGCGCTACGCGAGCGTTCGGCGATGGTCTCATCATAGGGCTCATCCCAGATCAGGTGGCCCAACTGCCAATCGGCCACCGAGGTGAACTTGCCGATCATGTCGCCAAAGCCGGATGCGATCATCGGGCGCGGTGCACGCCGCAGAGTCTCGAGATCGGCAAAGATGGCCGTCGGAGGCTGGGCGATGACGGTCTCTTTGAGTCCGTTGATGATCATCGGTGCCCCAATGGAGGTGAAGCCGTCCACTGAAGGGGCTGTGGGAATGGAGATAAACTCCGCGTGGGTGCGGTGGCTGACGAAACGGGTAATGTCGGTGATCGTGCCCGAGCCAACCGCCAAAAATACACGCGCTTGGGCATCGACCGCCAGCATAACCTGCATCACGTAGTGGGCGTCGGCGATAACCTCATCACCGCTCAGGACCACCGTCTTGACGTCCCAACCCTCGGCCAACAGCGCGTCTTCGACCGCACTTCCCAGGGCGGCATAGGTACGCTCATCGGCCACGAGTAGAAACTTGCTCTCCTTGTAGTGCCGGCAGTGCTGGACCAGGGCCGGCAGTGCCTCAGAGCCAATGTAAACGGGAATATCGTGATCCATACCAGGTTCCTCCAACTGAAGTCTGTTGCGCGGATAGGCCGGCCAAAGGGTACCCTGCGTCAGCATCGCAGCAGGCCAAAAAATGAGCCAGGTCGAGCCGCTGGTCCGCGGTGAACGGCTGGGTGACGTTGGCCGGCGGCGGAAAGACCATCCGGCAGCTACTATCTCCCCCAGGCTGCTGTCACCGGCGGTAGTTTTGGTCGATTTGGTCCATCTTGCCCACTTTGCGGGCCGACCGGCCGCCTTGGAACTCACTTTCCAGCCAGATGTCGACCAGTTTCTTGGCCACCGCCGGCGCCACCGTCAAGCTGCCCATCGTGATGACTTGCGCGTTGTTGCTGGCCCGCGCCCTTTCTGCAGTATAAGGGTCGCCCACGAATACCGCCCGCACGCCGGGCACCTTGTTGGCGACAATCGCCATGCCGGCGCCGGTGCCGCAAAAGAGGATCGCCCGATCGTACTTGCCGGCGCCCACCTGTTTTGCCAACTCGTGGGCAACGTCCGGATAGTCAACAGGGTCTTCCGAATCGACGCCGAAATCGTCTACCTGGTATTCTTTTTGTCGCAGATAATCCCGGATTTCATTCTTCAACGGCAGGCCCAAGTGATCCGACCCTACCGCAATAGCTGCTTTCATTATTCAAAACCTCCAGCCTACGAATGTATTTATTCAGTC
This sequence comes from uncultured Anaerolineales bacterium, assembly GCA_964529945.1. Lineage (GTDB taxonomy): Bacteria > Chloroflexota > Anaerolineae > 4572-78 > NAK82 > CAZHBM01. The sequence continues at coordinate 2,169 of CAZHBM010000137.1, forward strand.
GCCAGATACTCATAACCCGGAGACAAGGTGGTATTCTTTTTTTTCCGTGTTACAGGATGAAACTATTTGGCCACCCAAACCGGTTCGGCCATGGTGGTACGCAACGATTTCTCCGCGGCCAACAAAGCGGCTTTGACACTTTGCTTGCCCTGTATGGCATCACGTACATTAAACCACCACGCATCGTGCGTAAGCTGCAGCCTTGGGTTGACCGCGTGGGCCACAGCACCATACTGCCGGCTGGCCTCCACCACTTCGCGATAGTTGGCCCACTTGCGCGTCTCGGCCACCACCTCGGGGTCATCCCAGACCGATTTTCGGGAAGGATTCCAGTTTTCGTACTCCAACGTGGTGTGCAGCATCAACGGTTTGCTGGTCGCCCACTGGATAAAAAGCCAGGCGGCGACTTTGTGATACGACGCCCTGTTCATAGCCAGCGACCAAAACCAGGTATCCTGCACGCGCTGGCCGCCCGGACCGGGTGGCGTCAACGCGTAACGCAGTTTGCCGGCCACCTTGGACACATCGGGCTTCTCAAACGTCGACGGCGCAAACCAGTCGCAGTCGATGATAATGGCCGCATTGCCGGCGGCGAAGTCATCTTTGACCGCAGACCAATACAGGTCGACGATACCTGGAGCGGCACAAGCGCGCATCATCTCCACCCACAGATTGGTGGCAGCCTGGCCTTCATCGCAATTGATAGCCGGCTGCATGCCGGCATCAAAATCAGAAGCACCATAGGAATAGAAGATGTTCGAATAGCCGCCAAACATCGACTCCCAGGTTGGTGCCCCGCGGGACACGATGCCGTACTGATCGACTACTCCGTCTCGATCTCCGTCCACCGTCAGCTTTTTGGCCGCGTACAGGATGTCGTGCCACGACTTGGGCCAGCCCGGCTCCACTGACATGCCGGCCGCCTCAAACAGGTCGGTCCGGTAGACCAGCGACATAGTTTCGTAAGTGACGGGGATGGCATACAGGTGCCCGGTCCCATAGGCACCCCTGCCCAACGTGGTACCATCCCAGCGGTGAGCCCGCAACGCCTGATTGTAAAAATCCGAAAGGTCGTACCATTCAGGGTCTGTCAGCGAGACATCATTGATGTAGTCGTCAAGCGGTTCAATCCAGCCGGGATAGACAAACTGCCAGTCAATATATTGGCCGGTCATGAACACGTCGACCAACCCCCCACCGGTCGACAAGTCCATGTTGAGTTTTCTGAAATATTCATCGGCCGACAGGATATTGTACAAGACTTTGACGCCGGTGAGCTTTTCGAAATCGGGGATCAAAGGCACCAGTGACTCGGTAAACGAGTGGCGCATCATCATTACGTGAATGGTCACCGTTTCGTCCGGCCTCTGATCGGCTACCTGGTGCCAGTTGACAATGGTAGAGAAAGATGGCGCCAGTGGAACGTGGACCTGGACGACGCCCCGGTTGCGTGCCTCCTTCAAGAGCCTCGACACCTTGCTCCTGGAAAGGTGCATCAAGTCGGCGATATCCTGTTGTTTGAGGCCCCGCTCATAATAGAGATAGGCCACTCTAACGAGCTGGTCGATGGCAGACAAAGCCCTATTCCTCCTCCTGGACCGAGCTTGGTAGGAGTCCGTCGCAGTTGATTTCAATGTCTCGGTCGATTGATCTGGCTAAGTAAAAGGTGGATGTGCCGGTTCTTAAAACTTCCAAGATGAGGACTTGAGAACCTGCTCACCCTCCTATTATAGCGGATATCGACCGAATTCCAACACGGCATCTCTCAACGCAAGGATATTTTCGGGAGGAACGTCCGGCAGCACATAGTGTGTTGGCGCCAGGATGTAACCGCCGCCCGGGCCGAGTGCCCGCATCACCTTTCGGGCCTCATTTTTCACTTCGGTTGGGCTGCCAAAAGGCAATACGCCCTGAATATCGATCCCCCCATGGAAACTGAGCCGGTCACCGAACTCTTTTTTGATCTGCACGTGGTCCATCTGGGCCACGTACGGTTGCACGGGGTTAAGGATATCCAGTCCCATCTCAATGTAATCTCAATGAGAGGATACACGTTGCCGTCGGTATGGGCGGCAATTTTTCCATTCGGGTTATATTTGAGGAATTCCTGTTTCGCCTCATGATACAGACGTGCGAATCGGGGCTTCACCAGTTCGCGGAACATCTTGGGTGACAGCAAGGTCCGGTCCTGCTGGCCCATGTCATCGCCGGCCAAACGTAAGATCGTCAGGTATTTGCCACAAGCTCGCAAACCGGCCTTAACAAGGCTGATGGCCATATCGGTGGTTTTGTCCAGCAGCGCTCCGGCAAACTCAGGGTCCATAGCGCAATCCATCAACAATTGCTGGAATCCACGCATGTAATGCGCCTGTTCAAAGATCGGTGTGTTGAAGCGTCCAACCAGGGCGAATCCGGTATTCTCGTACAGATTCCGGCAACGCGCTTCAAGTCCCTCTACCCGGCTCGGGTCATCAGGGTCCGGCCAGGGATAGTTTTCCAGGTCTTTCAGGGTGGCCTTGGCAAGCGGCTGTTGGTCGAAGAAATATTCAAACGTGCCGTTGGGCAAAACGACTTTCTTGAAGGTGATGCCAAACTCGTCGGTATTCTTCTCTCTCCCATATTCGAACACGGGAGCGTTTTTGGGCTTGGACAGGCCTACGTAAAACAGGTCCGTCTGCAGCACCTGCAGCAACTCGATGGAAGGGCTGACGACTGAGGCCCAATTAGGATGAAGCGTCTCCTTGATCGGCAACCCGAGATGGTTCATCAAATTCTGATAGGGTAGGATGGTGAAGGTGCAGTCCCACGGAAGACGGTCAGGTTCTTCGTGTCGCAGTGCTGTTTCGACTCTTTGACGAGATGTGGGTTCTGCCATATTCAAAACTCTCCTCACATTATTCGGCTTTTGTGGCCAGGCGCACAGTGGGTAAGGCGCCTGGGCTAAGTCTCTTGAAGTGCTGCCATTCTTTCGTAAATGCCGGCATCTTTGAGCGCCAGAAAGGCATCGTGATAAACGGCCGCAATCTCCTGGTATCGCTCGTGAACGGTTGGGTCAGGTTCGAAACATTCTTCCAACTGAACCATCGCCTCAGTACCTTCCTCCGCGCTGGAAAATGTGCCCACACCAACGCCGGCACAAATCGAAGCGCCGATCAAGCCCGCGTCACGCACCTTCGAGGTGAAGACCGGTACTCCGTATATGTTGGCCGAGATTTGATTCCAGACCCCGGATTTGGATGCCCCGCCAAAGACCCGGACTTCTTCCACCTGGACGCCGGCCATCCGTGCCGATTCGATGATATTGCTCAACTCCATGGTGATGCCTTCCATCATCGCCCGCGCCAGGTCGGCTTTTGTCGTCCCCAGCGTCAACCCCATAATGGCGCCGCGCGCTTTGGGATACCAGAATGGCGCCCCGGCGCCGGCCAGGCAAGGCATGACGATCAACCCATTCGAACCGGGTGGCACGTCGGTGGCCTCCAGGTTCAGGATATCGAAAGCACTGATGCCCAGCTTACTGGCAGCCTCTTTTTCCTGCGTGGCCAGGGTATCGCGAAACCACTTGTGCGCGCCGCCGGAAGCCAGGCATATACCTTCCATCTCCCAGGCATTGGGGACGCTATGCGCCAGGCAACCCATGGCGCGCTCGGGGTGTAACAGCGGAGCATCGAGGTAGAAGATGACCCCCGCCCCGGTCCCCATAGCCATCGATACCACCCCCGGTTTGGCAACTCCCAGCCCCAGGGCGCCCACCTGCAGGTCACCACCGGCGGTCACCAAGGGGATGCCGGCTTTAAGGCCCGTCAGCTCGGCGGCTCGTTTGGACACCTGGCCGACCACCTGGCACGAGGGCACGACCTCGGGCATCTTGTCTTTGGGTATCTCCAGCTCATCCAGCAGAACCCGGCTCCATTGCAGACTGTTTACGTCCAGCAACCCCATGTAGGAAGCATCCGGCAGGTCACACGGGGCATCCTCCACGCCAAGTTGGTGCAAATGCATGTCCTGCGTGGAATAGAATTTGTACGTTTCGTCAAAGACTTTGGGCTTTTTTTCCTTCAACCACAGGATTTTGGACACGGCAGCGGTCGGTTCGATCGGCAGGCCGGCAATCTGGTAGTACCGGTCGGTGCCGATCTTCTGTTCCATCTCTTCACACTGGGCGATACTGCGCTTGTCCTGCCAGCCGATGTAGTTGGTGAGCGGCTCTTCGTTTCTATCGACCGGCACAAAAGTGGCCCGTTGACAGGAAACGGCAACGGCGGCTATCTCACCGGGGTTTATCCCACACTTGGACAACAACTCATTGGAGGCTTCGCACTGTCCGCGCCATATTTCATCCACCGATTGTTCAACCCACTGCGACGCCGGATAGAGCGACGAATACTCGCGACTGGCCGTCGCCAAAACGTCTCCGTCGGCGGTCACAAGGCCTGCTTTCACGCCTGAAGTTCCGATATCATATGCAAGGAAATAGCCGGGCATAGACGCCTCTCCTGGTTCAGATTGTTTGACCGCTTTCAACCAACGCTTCCATTTTCGGAAGTGGTCCGCCGGTTTCAGTTTTCCGGGGCAAGCAGCAACAGGCCGGACTGATCATCAAACAAATAAGCGTTGTCGATGGGCAGGGACAGCCACATTTTTTCGCCGACTTTGCCACGAAAACCAACTGCTGTGTTGACTTTGACAAGCGTTGATTCGAATGTCAGGCTGACGACGGTCTTGCGATGCAGTGTTTCGGTTGAATACAGCTCGCTGGGAATCGTGTTGTCCTGATCCGGTGTCGTATACATCACGATGTCGCCCGGGCGAATGCCGAGTGTCACCCTGTCGCTGATTTTCTTTTCCTCAAGGACCCGCCGCATACGGTCATTCGCAGGCACTTTTATTCCGGCGACGTGCAGCCACAAAAGGCCATCCTGACTCTCAAGCTCAGCCGGCAAAAGGTTCATTGGCGGATCGCCAACAAATTGAGCCACCTCAACACTGGCAGGATATTTCAAGATATCCGAAGGTGTGCCAATTTGTTTCAGGTCTCCCTCGTAAAGCACGGCCACCCTATCGCCCATGGCAATCGCTTCGAGATAATCAGGCGTACACCAGACTGTGGTCGTTTTGTTTTGCGCGTGTAATCTCTTTAGCTCTCCGCGCAGATGGTGGCGCAAGCGGGCATCCAGGTGCGCGATGGGTTCGTCCAAGAGAAAGACCGCCGGATTGCGAACGAGTGCCCGCGCCAGGGCCACCCGCTGTCGTTGCCCACCACTGAGAAAAGCCGGTTTTCGATACAACTGTTCGGGAATTTGAAGCAGCTCCCCCATGTGCTCGACCCGCTGCTCGATCTCTTTCGCCGAATAGCCCAACTTGGCTCGCCTCGACTTAAGCGGGTAGGCAATGTTTTCGAACGCGGTGAGATGGGGATAGAGGGCATAGCTCTCAAAAACCATGGCTACATCGCGTTTGTTGGGTGGGGTATCGCCCATAACACGGCCATCAAACAGCACTTCACCCGAGGTCGGCATCTCCACGCCGGCCACCATTTTGGCGGTGGACGATTTGCCGGCGCCGGGCGGTCCGAGGATCGCAAGAAACTCACCATCTTTGATATCTAAAGACAGAGATTTGACGGCTTGTACGCCGTTATATCGCTTGCTGACATTGTTTAGTCTTATTTCAGCCATAGCACCCTACTCCAGTCTGGATCGAGGCGAAAACCTGTTTGAAACGGACCAAGAAGGACAGGCACATGCCTCTTGAATCCGCCTCGATCTTATCCGTTCAGTACAAGAGATTCTTTCCGGTAGTGACGTCAAAGAGATTCATTTTTTCAGGTGGGAAGTCTATCCATATGACGTCGTTGATTTGCGGGCAGGTGATTGGATCGGTTTCGATTAACATACGGTGTTCACCGATCTTGATACTGACAATGTTGAACTCGTCCAACATCTCGACGAAGTACACCTCGGCCGCACTTGCTCCTTCGGCCTGGTCGCAGGCCAGGGCAACGTACATAGGCCGGATGCCGGCCGTCACCGTGTCCAGATTGGCCTTTTCCAGGGCCTGGCCTTGCGCTGTA
>CAZHBM010000137.1:8251-8854 GCA_964529945.1 uncultured Anaerolineales bacterium
ATTGGAGACATTTATCGCCAACCCCTCGGCGACCAAGAAGAGATCGCCGTCGTGGCGGTGGACGTTCATCTGCAAAAAGTTCATGGGCGGTTCACCCACAAAATCCGCCACGAAGGTGTTGGCAGGATTCTCGAAAATCTCTTTCGGAGTGCCAACCTGCTGCAATTCGCCCAGGTTCATCACCGCGATCCGGTCCGCCATAGCGGTCGCCTCGAGCTGGTCGTGAGTGACATAGACGGTGGTAATGCCCAGTTCACCCTGCAGGTGCTTGATCTCACGGCGCATTCGCGCGCGCAACATCGCATCCAGGTGAGAGATCGGTTCGTCCATCAAGAACGCGGAAGGCTGGCGCACGATGGCCCTACCTATCGAAACACGCTGCTTCTGGCCATCGCTAAGATGCGCCGGCATCCGGTCCAAAAGATCGCCAATGTTGAGTATCTCGACCGCCCGGTTGATTCTCCTGTCGATCTCGTCCTTGGGCATGTTCCTGACGCGCAAAGGAAAGGAGATATTGTCGCGAATGTTCAGATGTTGGTACAGGGCGTAGGTTTCGAACACCATGGCGATGTCGATCATCACCAGCACGATATCCCGGGCGTA
>CAZHBM010000138.1:0-7079 GCA_964529945.1 uncultured Anaerolineales bacterium
GACCGAGGAACGGGCGGGAGAGCTGCCGCCGGCTGAGAGAGGCTTGCCGAGGGTCTTGCTGGTGGCCCACTCGATGAACAGGAAGGCGGCGTCCTTGTTCTCGCCGCCGGCCGGCATGCCGATCATCCAGAACCAGTAGTTGGGGATAACCGGGTTGTCGCCCTGCTGCGGCATGGTGGCGTAGCCGACCTTGCCAAAGACCGGGTTGTCCGGTGTGTCGACGACGGGACCAATGCCGGCTGCTTCCACGTACATCGCCGAGCCGCCCTGGGCGAAGTTCTGTGAGGATTCCATCCAGCTCCAGTTGATGGTGCCTTCCGGTCCGGTGTCATTCAACAGGTTGACGTACATCTGCGTGGCGGCGACGCCTTCCGGTGAATTGAAGGCCGCCATACCTTGATCGTCAAAGTAGCGGCCACCATAGCTCAACAGGTAACCGGTCCACTCCCACAAAACGTCCAAACCACGCTTGCCGCGTGACACGTAACCGGCCATATCGGCCGTCTTCAGGTCTACGGCTGTCTGATACAGTTCGTCGTAAGTCTGGGGCACCGCAATGCCTTTTTCGTCGAAGATGTCTTTGCGGTACATCAGAATTTCAGCTTCGGCGCCGATCGGCAGGGCATACTGGATACCGTCCAGGCTACCGGCGTCGCGACCGGATTGGAGCAAGTCTTCGTAGTCGTACCAATTCATATCGATCAGGGCCGGGTTCTCAAAGTAGCCGCCCATCGGCTCCAGCCAACCACTGTTCATGTACTGGCCGACCTGCAGGTTGCCAACCATGAGCACGTCGTGTGCGCCGGACCCGGACGACAGTTCGGTAACGGCTTTCTGAAAATAGGTGTCTTCGGACAGCGTGTCAAACTTGACGGTGATTCCGGTCAAAGCCTCGAACTCGGGCAACAGCGGTTCGATGGCGTCTGTCCACCAGTGCTTGACCACCAACGCGTTCAGGGTGGTACCTTCGAACTGGCGCCAGTCGACGTTGGCCTGCTTGGCGGCCGTCATCAACTCGCTCTCCTCGGCAGCCGGCACAGCGGTCGGCACCTCGGTGGCCGGTTCGGGCATCGGCGCTTCGGTCATTGCTTCTTCAGTGGCCGGTGCTTGTTCCTCGGTCGGTGCTTGAGTGGGTGCCTGGGTCGCCGGCGCTTCCGTTGGGGCCGGTGTTGAGGGAGCGCAAGCTGCGGCGCTCATCGCCAACATGACCAGGACTACGAGAAACGAGACGACCATAAAACTGGACTTCTGCCTCTTCATTGACTTCTTCTCCTTCTTGTGTCTAATGACTGGCGTGATGGATAGATGATTCTTGAGATGCGTTCGGACCTCATTTGCCCGGGACCGAACACACAAGGATCCGTCGTTGAGTTCACTGCAAAAATCTCGGGTTCCGATTTCTGGGATTTAACACCACCTCCTCCCCAATACTTACCTGTTGCCGCCCGCCGTGTAATGGTGGGAGAAGTGCGGTGAGGCGGGCAGCAACAGCCGTTCCCGGACAAAATGTCCGGAACACGCAATACTAAACGTCAGAGATCAATGGGATAAGTGCCGTACTTCTTGACCGTTTCGATCATTGTCAACACGTTCTTGACCGGAACGTCGTGTGACAGGTTGTGAGAGGGGGCGAAAATGAATCCGCCGCCCGGGGCCAGGACCTTAATGCGTTCGATTGACTCCCGGATGACACCCTCTTGTGGCCCACGCATCGTCTGTTGTACATCCAATCCGCCCAGGTAACTCATTTGGTCACCGAACTCACGCTTCATCTTGGGAAAATCCATGCCGGCGGCCCGCGGCTGCAGCGGATTGAGTACATCGAAGCCGGCCTCGATGAAGTCGGGAATCAGTGGCGCCACGCCGCCACAACTATGGAACATAATTTTGGCTTCAGGCGCCAATTGGCGAATGCGAGCCGTGAGTATTTTGTGACGCGGCAACAACAGCTCACGGTATAATTCCGGTGAGATCATCAATCCGGCTTGGGTGCCGTAATCATCGAGCACTTCGACGATCTGCACGTATTTGCCCACCGCGCCCAGTTGCAATTCATAAAATGCCAGATGAAGCTCAAGGAGCTTATCCAGCAGGGTCTCGGTCAGCTCTTTGTCCAGCATCATGTCGATCATAAACTGTTCCATGCCGCGCAGCATGGACGACGTCTCGAACAGGCCGGAGGGCGTCGGACGGTAGGCAACGATAGCAGAATCGGTGTTTTCATACAGCCAGCGGGCGCGCTCGAGCAACCCTTCCACCCGGCGGGGGTCGCTTGGATCCGGCCAGGGGTGGGACAGAATCTGATCGATGGTAGCATTCCGCAACGGGTTGCCGACCACACCCTGGTAGTGACCTTCATCCTTGAATGTGACGCCCCATTCGTTGTCGTAAGTGCCGTCGGCGTGTATTCGTTTTTTGTATGGTTCGGGCACGTGCAAGTGGATGAAGCGCGTGTCGGTATCCAGGGCATCCAGAAGAGCGTCGCTGTATGGGGTGAACGAGATGCCGGTCAACACATAATCCGGTTGGCAGTTGATGCCAAAATGATCGCACAAACTGGCAAACAGCTCGTCGCTTATTTTATGGGCCGTTCCCCCAAGCGAGAGAGGGACGCGGTCGGGTTCTCGGTGATTGAGCGTCGTGATGACTCGCTCTCTGGAATTCATGATCCAGTAGACTCCTTGCTTAGCCTAAAATGGTGCCAGGTGAGCGATGGCGTAAGGGTCAATCAGGACTCATCCAACGCCATCAACCCTCGGGCGATTTCCAGGTCGGTAATCAAGACCTTGACGAACCCTTGGCGGAGCGCACCCAGAACGGCGGCCGTTCGCTCGACTCCGCCGGCTACGGCCACAACAAATTGCAGGTGGCGGATCTGTTCCAGGTCCAGCCCCAGGATGCGGTCGTCGATCTTGGTGGTCACCGGATTGCCGGACAGGTCATAGGCGCGCCCAATGATTTCTCCGACCGCTGCCTGGTCTCCCAATTCATCAATGTCTGCTTGTCCCAGGTGGGCCATGCGGAAGATTGGGCAGTTGGCGCCCGTGTCGCCGATCGCCAGCAGGCTCAGATCGCTACGGGCGGCGAGTTGCAGCGTCTCGCTGATGCGAGGGTCATTGAGCATAATCTGCTTGGCCTGCGGGCTGTCCAGGACGGCCGGAGTAAACAGGTGGCGCGCTGCGCCCCCACACGCCTCTGCCAGTTTCCAGCTCACATTGTATATGTCGAAGCGTGGGTCTTCGGCCGCTATGCCGCCCACCATCTCGACGAATACGCAGTTGGGTAATTTGCGTGAAGGGGAGAAGATGCCGGTCATTTCGTGCAGGGTTCGTGAAGTGCCCAAGCCGACCACCATACCGTCTTCCAGCGTGCGTTCCAGATAATCGGCGGTGGCTTCGGCCAATGCTGTCTGGCGCGCTGGCGCTTCGGCAATTGCCGGCACGACGATGGCTTCTTCGAGAGAGAACCGTTCGCGCAGCGATTCCTCGATCTGCATTCGTTCTTCCGGAACGGGCGCGAAACAAATCCTCACCAACCCTTCCTGGATTGCGCGTTGGAGCACTCGGGCGACGGTGGCCCTGGATATGCGGAATTTTCGGGCAATCTGTTCCTGAGTCCACCCGCGTTGATGATATAACCAGGCAACCCTGACTGTCACGTCATCAAATGGGTCAGCGCTCATCAGGACCACTCTCCCTTCGTTTTGGATACCACCAAGAACCGACTGTGAACTGGAAATTGCCCCCGGCATCAAAGTCTGAGTGCGTTTGATTCCTGGCAGAAGCTAGAAATCAATTGCGAGGACAAATGCATTATAAACCAAGCATGTGTATTTGTCAATGGGAATTTGTGTAAGATTTTATCATAACTGGACATCTGTGCATTTAGAAGCATTAAGCTGCTTATGAGAATATGTCCGATCAATATATTTTGAGATTTAGTTCAAAATAATAAGCTTTGTCTATTGACTTGAATGACCTTGTGGTATATAATGCACACGAGAATTGTTTCACAAGGCATCTCAATGTCTGCGCTGCTTTATGAGTTTCCTCAACCCCACTTGAAGGGCATCCGTGCGATTGGCGAGAGTTCCTGGCCTGACCGTTGGTTGTTTGTGCGCCGAATTGGTGTGCCGCTCTAATAGTTGCTTGGGAGAGTCACTGTGGAAAATGACATATTGGCCGCCTTGAAGCTGGCATCGGACACGAAAGACATCATTATTGAAGACAGTGCACTCGATGAGGTGGTAGAAGTCTATGGGAAACACTTCGGTGATGCTCAGGCCCTGGTTGTAGCCGATCAAAACACAATGGCGGCTGCCGGCCGGCGAGTACACGAGAGATTACTGCAAAGTGGTTGCACCCGCCTCGATCCGTTTGTCTTTCCCGGACGTCCCCGGCTGGTGGCCGATTTCAGGCACGTGTTGGAGATTGAGGCGGCGCTCCCGGACCGTAAGCTGGTATTGGTGGCCGTGGGGGCCGGCACGATCAATGATATCTGCAAGGTGGTCGCCTACCGCGCGTCGCAGCCCTATATGTCCGTGGCGACGGCGGCTTCGATGGATGGTTATGCCTCATCGGGTGCCCCCATGGTGCAGAATGGATTCAAGCACAGCCTGCCTTGTATGGCCCCGCTGGCGGTCCTGGCAGATTTTGCGGTCTTGTCCAAGGCTCCGTCTTTCCTGGCTGCGGCCGGCTATGGTGACCTGCTGGGCAAAATCACCGCCGGCGCCGATTGGATCGTGGCCGACGTTCTGGGCATTGAGTCGATCGATACGATCACCTGGGATATGGTCCAACCGCACCTGACAGGCTGGCTGTCGCGCCCGGAAGCCGTTGCCGCAGGCGACGGTGCGGTGATCGCCGGCCTGCTGGAGGGGTTGACGATGTCTGGATTGGCCATGCAGCAGGCCAAGTCGTCGCGGCCTGCATCGGGCAGCGAGCATCAACTGTGCCATTTATGGGAGATGCAGGATGTCAGGTGGGAAGGCGAACATGTTCCCCACGGCTTTGCGGTTGGAGTGGGCACGCTGGCTATGGCGGCTCTTTACGAATTGCTGCTCGATCTCGACCTGAGTTCCATGAATATAGATGAACGCCTGTCGACCTGGCCGGACGCTGCTGAGGTGGAAGCTGCGGTGCGGCGCGACATCGGCGCACCAGAGATGGCTGAAAGGGCGGTCGAGGAGACCCTGGCCAAACACTTGACCAAAATGGAGTTGAAAACGCGACTGCAACTGGTCCAACGGGCGTGGCCGTATATGCAGTCCAGGCTGCGCGGCCAACTGAAACCGTCCGGTCAAATTGAAGCCATGTTGAGCGCTGCCGGCTGCCCAACACAGCCTCAAGCGTTCGACGTATCTCTGCCGGCACTCAAGAAGGGCTATTTTCTATCGCGACTGATACGCCGGCGCTATACCGTGCTTGACCTGGCCTATGAGGCCGGCGTGTTGGAGCCCCTGGTCGAGCGCCTTTTTGCGCCTGGCGGCTTCTGGGTGCGACAGACGTAGAAATGCTTAATCCGAAGATGGCCCGGGTTGGCGCCTAGCACCACCTGGACTGAGTTTAGACATCCCCAACCCAAGGAGGAAACTGTTTGCGATGAAGGTTACAATTGTTGGTTCTGGATACATGGGCTCTGCCATGGCATGGCCGTTGAACGATCGAGGACACCAGGTTCGTCTGGTGGGCACGTTCCTGGATGTTGACATAATCAAAGAGTGCAAAGCCCGCCGATTCCATCCCAAACTTAAGCGGACGTTGCCCGAAAACGTCCAGCCTTTCTACGTCGAAGAGATCGAAGAGGCGCTTGATGGGGCTGAGCTGATTGTCAGCGGTGTGAACTCCTTGGGCGTGCACTGGATCGGAAAAACGCTCGCTCCGTACGTCAAACCAGGCCAAACGATTCTGGCGATCACCAAGGGCCTGGAGTGCACGGACGACGGTGAGTTGCAGATCTTGCCCGACGTGGTGGCCGGCGAATTGCCGGAAGGCGTTAGAGACCAGGTGACTCAGGCTGCCGTGGGCGGTCCGTGTATCGCGGCGGAACTGGCCGGTCGGCGTCATACATTTGTGATGTTTGGTTGTCGCGACGGGCAGATGGCGCGTGAGCTGGCCGACATATTCCGCACGCCGTATTATCATCTGTGGCCAACCAATGACCTGGTGGGCCTGGAAGTGTGTGCCGCGTTGAAGAATGCCTACACGCTGGGAATCGGCCTGGCGGGTGGCTTCCTGGAGAAAGCCGGCGGAGTCGACGAGGGCGGAGCACACATGTATAATATCGCCGCCGGCACGTTCGCACAGAGTACGGTTGAGATGGATCGCTTGCTGCAAGTCCTGGGCGCAACCCGCGATTTTGCCTACGGATTGCCGGGGTCGGGTGACCTGTACGTGACCACCCAGGGCGCGCGCACTGTGCGCCTGGGCCGCCTGTTGGGCAAGGGACATACCTTCGCCGAGGCACGTGAGATTATGGCCGGAGATACGCTGGAGGCTGCGGAAATCATACGTGAAATGGGCAAAGCGCTGCCCAAGATGGTCGAGCAGGGACGTATTGATGCCGACGCATTTCCACTGCTGCGGGCACTGGTAGACATCATTGTCTACGAGAAGAGCCCGGAGTTGCCATTCGACTCGTATTTCCACGATATGCCGGCCCATCTCTAGACGTCCGGAACGGGGGCGGCTCGAAATAGGGCAATAATAGCGGGTCTCGCAAACGAGAGGCGGCACGATGCGACAGGTAGAAACGGACGTACTGGTGATTGGTGGCGGAGCGACAGGCACGGGGGTGCTGCGTGACGCCGCTATGCGCGGGTTTAGAGTCTTGTTGGTCGAGAAACGGGACCTGGCGCACGGGACGACGGGGCGCTACCACGGGCTGTTGCATAGCGGCGGCCGGTATGCGGTAAACGACCAGATGACGGCGGTCGAGTGTATCCAGGAAAACCGGACGTTGCGGCGAATTATGCCCCAGTGCATCGAGGACACCGGTGGCTACTTTGTGGTTACGCCTTGGGATGATGAAGAATACGGGGATGTTTTCGAAGCCGGCTGTAAGGCCGCTGACATCCCGGT
>CAZHBM010000138.1:7089-8794 GCA_964529945.1 uncultured Anaerolineales bacterium
CGAAGAGATTAGTGTCAGCCGGCTCCAGCGGGAGGAGCCGGCGTTGCAACCCCGCAACAAGCGCTGTTACCGGGTGCCGGATGGGGCCGCCGATTCGTTCTTGGCCGCTTCCTTGAACGTGGCCTCGGCGCGGGAGTATGGCGCTGATGCCTGGACGTACTGCCAGGTCGAACGGCTCGAAGTCGATTCGGGCCGCGTCGTCGGGGCCGTATGTCGTGACCTGGTACGTGATGAGCCGGTGCGCGTCAATGCGGCTTTGGTCGTCAATGCCGCCGGGGCGTGGTCGGGCGCGATTGCCGCCACGGCCCAACTGGTGGTGCCGGTGGTATGTGGCAAGGGAACGATGGTTGCGATGCACTATCGGTCCTTGAAGTCGGTAGTCAATCGCTGCCGGCCGGCGGCCGATGGCGACATCGTCGTGCCGACCCACACAGTTGCTGTCGTTGGGACGACCGACGAGAAGGTGGCTGACCCGGATCGCTTCCCGGTGGAAGCCTGGGAAATCGAGGCCATGCTGACGGAAGGCGAGAAGATACTGCCCGGACTGCGCCAAGGGCGTATGGTACGGGTTTGGGCCGGCGTGCGCCCCCTGTACCACGAATCGGACGTGGCTGCCGGGGCGGACCGCCAGGTCAGTCGCTCGCACTATCTGCTCGACCACGCCGAGCGGGATGGGATGGAGGGCCTGGTCACCATTATTGGTGGCAAATGGACCACCTACCGGTTGATGGCGGAACAGACGGTGGATCAGGTCTGCCAGAAGTTGGGTAGCCAGGCTGCCTGTCGAACAGCCAGCGAAGCTCTGGCGACCGGCGGGCATGCCGGCTATCATCGCCGCTGGGCACCGCTGGCAGCGGTCGAATCGTCCAAGGCGTACGGCCAACTGGTGTGCGAGTGTGAACTGGCCACGCAATCGATGGTGGAAGCCTCAATTGTCAAAGAGGAGGCGCGCACCATCGACGATATCCGGCGTGATGTGCGCCTGGGTATGGGCACCTGCCAGGGCGGTTTCTGCACCTACCGGGCCGCCGGTTTGTGGCACCGCCTGCGGCAACCCGAGGTGACCGGCAGCAACGTGGCGCTGCGCGATTTCTTGCAGGAACGCTGGAAAGGCTTGTTGCCTGTTTTGGACCGGCAGCAGATACGGCAATCGCGGTTGAACGAGTTGATCTACCGGGACGTGCTGAATGCGGAAGGCTTACCGGGGCCAGCTGAATCTCGGCTGGGAAGCGTTCTGTATGAGGCAGCGGGAGCGGGAGTGAAGAATGAAGGCTGACGTATTGGTGATTGGCGCCGGATTGGCCGGCCTGACGGCCGGATGGCAGGCGGCAATACGCGGGTATCGGGTGCGTGTGGTGACCAAAGGATGGGGGGCAACTCATTGGGGCTCCGGTTGTATCGGCGTGGCGGGCCGCGTCCCCGGCCAGTCGCCAGCGGCCGGGGTGGAGGCGTTGCTGGCGGCCGGCGAAAACCATCCCTACGGATTGATGGGAATAAAAGGCGTGACGAATGCCGTTGAGGCGCTGCAGGTGCTGGCCGCCGCCGCCGGCTATCCACTGGTGGGCACGATGGCTCGCAGTTGGGTACTGCCTTCGGCGATGGGTAGCCAGCGAATTGCCTGCCTGGTCCCGGAAACGATGGTGGCCGGTGACCTGGAACGCGGCGAACCGATGCTGATCGTCGGTTTTGACAGCTGCCAGGATTT
>CAZHBM010000139.1:0-8663 GCA_964529945.1 uncultured Anaerolineales bacterium
AAACCGCCGAGCCCAAACTGCGCAAGGCCGGCGCCGACATCGTCGTTTCGCCCTACCAGATTGCCAGCTACAGCATCGTCAACCGGTTGACCCGCCCCAACGTCACCTCCTTCTTCGACGTGACGATGCAGCGCAATCTGGATCTGCTGCTGGATGAAATTCGTATCGCGCCCGGTTCCGAACTGGTAGGCCTCAGCCTGGAGGAATCGGAGTTGCGCTCGAAGACCGGGGCCAACGTGATCTCCATCGTCCGCGGAGGCGATCAAAAGCAAATCGACTGGTCGCCCGGCCTGAGATTGGAGGCCGGCGACGTTTTGATCGTCTTGGGGCGGCAGGAGAGACTCAAGTCTCTGGCCGCCATCGCCGGAGACGAGCAGTTCAACTAGCTCGCGTGTGTCCCAGATTTTTTTGCAGGAGATATTGAATCGAGCCAGGACTTGGCTGCCAGGCAGGTTCGTGAGCGACCGCTCACCTGGCTAAAACCGGCCGCCGACCCTTCTGGCCATCGGCCAAGAAAATCGGACACACCCAACCAACTGAATCGGCCGGATTGATGCCGGCCGCCTGAGTTCATTGCCTGGCAACGACTTGACCGCCGGCGTCGACGAAAAATCAAACAGGGATCACCTCGTTACAGCTACCTTCCTGGCGTGTACAAACCGGCAAGGGTGTGCAGCGTGACGTTCGAGATTGGACTGGTTCTTTTTGTCCTGGCTGCAGCCGTCGTGCTCTTTGTCACCGAGGCCGTCCGGATGGACCTGGTGGCGCTCTTGGTGCTGGCCGGCCTGGCGCTGACGCGCCTGGTTTCACCGGCCGAAGCGCTGTCGGGTTTCAGTAATCCGGCCGTGGTCACCATTTGGGCGGTCTTCATTCTGAGTGCCGGGCTGTCGCGCACCGGCGTGGCCAACGCGGTCGGCCGGCAGATCATCCGGCTGGCCGGCGACAGTCTGACGCGCTTGATCGTCGTCATTATGCTTTTCGCCGGCCTGTTATCCGCCTTCATGAACAATGTCGGCGTGGCCGCCCTGTTGCTGCCGGTGGTCATGGACATCGCCCGCCGGACCAATCGCCCGCCGTCCAAGCTGCTCATCCCCCTGGCTTTTGGTGCGCTGTTGGGCGGCACCAACACCCTGATGGGCACCCCACCCAACATCCTGGTCAGCGACATCGCCCGCGAAGCGGGCCTGCAGCCATTCGGCATGTTTGCCTTTGCTCCCGTCGGCCTGGCGATCCTGCTGGGCGGCGTGCTACTGATGGCGCTGGTCGGCCAACACTTGTTGCCGGGACGCGACATCGGCAAGGAGCTCACCCCGCCGGGACAAACCGACCTGGGCGAGTTCTACGCCCTCGGAGAGCGTCTTTTTGTCATTCAATTGCCCGCCGATTCCGGCCTGGCCGGCCACTCACTGCTGGAGAGCCGCATCGGCGCCGTGTTGGGACTCAATGTGTTGGCCATCCTGCGTGGGGATCACATCCTGCAGGCGCCGGCGCCCAGCGCAGTCTTCCAGCCCAACGACCGGCTGTTGGTGGAAGGCCGCCTGGACGTCTTGAAAGAGATGAGCGGCCGGCTGCAATTGATGGTTGAGGGCGAGGGACCGGAAGCCGAAAAGCTGGTGTCCACCTCGGTTTCCATGGCCGAGGTCGAGATTCCCGGCGGTTCGGCGCTGGTGGACCAAACCCTGCGCCAGGCCGATTTTCGGAAACGCTACGCAATCAATGTCCTGGCTATCCACCGCGGAGACTCTTTCTTCCGCACCCAGGTCAAGACCATCGCCCTGGAACCCGGCGACCGGCTGTTGATCCAGGGGCCTCCCGGCGCGATCCAGGAATTGGCCCCAAACCCCAATTTCGCCAATCTGCAGCCACTGACCGAAGAGGAGGTCAATCAGCGTTACCATCTCCAGGAACGGTTGATGGTCGTGCGCATCATCCCCCAGTCGGCGCTGACGGGCAAGACGCTGGTGGAAAGTCGCCTGGGCGACGTCTTCGGCTTCAACGTGCTGGGAATCGTGCGTGGCGGGACCACCATCCTGCTGCCGGAACCCAAGGAGTTGCTGCAAGCCGATGACCGGCTATTGGTCAAGGGCAAACCCCAAAGCCTGACAACGCTAAACGGCTTACAGGATTTGAAGATCGAAAGACAGGCGCCGCTCGGGCTGAACACCATCCAGACGGAAGAAATGGGCGTCGGCGAAGCCGTACTGTCACCGCGCACCGGATTGGCCGGCAAAACCCTGGCCCAGCTTCATTTCCGCGACAGGTACGGGCTGAACGTGCTCGCCGTCTGGCGACAGGGCCGGGCCATCCGCTCGGGCCTGGCCGCAATGGCCCTGCAATTTGGCGACGCCCTACTGCTGTACGGCCCCAAAGAGCGGCTGGTTATGCTGGGCAGCGAACCAGATTTTATTGTCCTCACCGAAACGTTTCAGCCGGCGCCTTTGTTGCGCAAAGCACCGCTGGCGCTGCTGATTATGGCGGCTGTCTTGATCTCGGTGATTACCGGCTGGTTGCCAGTCGCCATTGCCACCGTCGTGGGAGCGGCATTGATGGTCGTTTTGGGGTGTCTGAAGATGGAAGAAGCCTATCGGTCCATCGAGTGGAAAGCTGTTTTCCTTATCGCCGGCATGCTGCCGCTGGGCATAGCCGCCGAACGCACCGGGGCGGCCGGCCTTTTGGCCGCCGGCCTGGTCGACCTGGTCGGCAACGCCGGCCCTCTGGCACTCATAGCCGGGCTGTTCTTGTTGGCTGCCCTGGCCTCGCAGGTTATGCCCAACCCGGCCGTCGTCGTGCTGTTGGCTCCGATTGCCATCAGCACGGCGGCCCAGATGAACGTATCCCCCTATACCCTCTTGATGACGATCGCCGTCTCGGCCTCGGCCAGCTTTCTCAGCCCGGTGGCTCATCCGGCCAACGCCCTGGTCATGGGGCCCGGCGGCTACCGCTTCGTTGATTTTCTGAAAGTCGGCGGTTTTATGACTGTCGGCGTGCTGGCCATCGTCCTGGTCGTATTGCCCGTCGTCTGGCCGCCCTGAGAGATCGAAGTCTTGCCACGGCACGGACGGCCGGGGAACCGGCAGTGGGTAGAGAGCCCTTACTCACCAAGTACGTCCTTAATGTTCTCCGCCAGCGTTTTTGGGCTGACCGGCCGGCTCAGGTACAGGCGGGCGCCGGCTGCCAGGCAGCGGTCCCGGTCGCCCGGCCGGGAAAGAGCCGTCAGAGCGATGATTGGCACCTGCGACAGGTTGGGGTCATTTTGCAGGTGCCGGATCGTCTTCAGGCCATCCATCTCCGGCATCTGGACGTCCATCAATATCAGATCCGGGATGATTTCCCTGGCCCGTGCCACCGCATCCACGCCGCTGGTGGCTACCGCCAACCGGTAACCCGAAGAGAGAAGGTGTCCGGCCAGCCTGTCCAGGTTGTTCTGATTGTCCTCCACCAGCAGGATCAATTTCCCGCCGGCCTCGCCGGTGACCTCAGGGGCTACCGTCTGACCGCCGGCCGGTGGTGCACCGGTTACGTCCCAGGCGGGGGAAGGCTGGCCGGTACGCCTATCTGTCACCGCACGCGGCAATGCCACCACGAACCGGCTCCCCTCGCCCAACGTACTCTCGACCGTCACGCTCCCGCCATGCAAATCAGTCATACGGTACACCAGCGACAGGCCAAGGCCGGTGCCGGAATACTGGCGCGAGAGGCTGCTGTCCAACTGCTCAAACGGTTTGAACAGCCGGTCCAAATCCTGCGCGGCGATACCAATGCCCGTGTCCCAGACGGCAAAACGCACGACCTCTTCTTCAGGATCGGCGGACACTTCCAACCCGATATCGCCCCCTGAAGGGGTAAACTTGACCGCGTTGCTCAACAGGTTGACCAGTATCTGTTGCAGCCGGCGCGCGTCGGCTTTGATTGTCTCGACGTCCTCGGCTTCCCGGTAAGTTACCCTGATCTCCCTCTTCTCGGCCGCTTCGTGGATCAGGCTCAGGCTGGCCCGGCACACAGCATCCACAGATACGTCCTGTATGTCCAGTTCCATCTTGCCGGCGTCGATCTTGGCCATGTCGAGCACATCGTTGATGAGCGCCAACAGGTGGTTGCCGCTGTGCTCGATTCCGTGTAGGGCACGCAACTGCTGCTCGTTTAGACCGCCATATACCTGGTCTTGAAGCCCTTCGGTAAACCCCAGAATGGCGTTCAACGGTGTGCGCAATTCGTGACTCATGGTTGCCAGGAATTCATCCTTGGATTGCAGAGCCTGCGCCAACTCCAGGTTGGCCGCCGACAACGCCTCGCTGCGCGCCCGCAGTTGCTCACCGGCCCGCCGGCGTTCCGTAATATCGCGCACCGTCACCAGCACCTGCCCGGCCTGCCTGCCCGATAGCGCCGACAGGCTGATCTCGACCGGCACCAAGGTCCCGTCCTGGCGTTGGATCATGGTCTCAAAGGGCAATCCATCGTATTCCCGCAGCCAGCGGTCGACCACGCCGTCGCTGGCTTCCAACGAGTCCGGTGCCTGAATGACGGACAACTTCAGCGCCAACAGTTCCTGCCGGTCATAGCCATACAGATCGCAGGCCCGCCGGTTGGCGTCGACGATTCGATCCTGCGGAGAGACGAGCAGGATGGCGTCGTTGGCCTGTTCGAACAGGGTTCGGTACTGAACCTCCCGGTCGCGTAAGGCTTCCTCCATCTGTTTGCGGGCCGTCAAGTCGCGTGCCAGAGCCACCAGGCCGATGATTGTGCCCTCGTTATTGCGCAGGGGAACTTTGGTCACCGAGGCCCAGCGCCGTTCGCCCGAGGGCAGTTGTATCGGTTCCTCCCGGCCGATGAGCGCCTGGCCGGCCAACATGACTTGCTGGTCGCTGTTCGCGTATCGATGGGCCAAGGAGCTCGGAGAGTAATCGAAATCGGTCTTGCCGACCGCATCTTCGACCGAATCGGCGCCCAGAGCCTCGGCCATTGCCTGATTGACGGTCACATACCGGCCGCCTCGATCCTTGACGAACACCCAATCGGGCAGATTGTCGATAATCGTTCGCAACAGGTTCCGTTCAGCGGCCAATGCTTCCTGGGCGCGTTTGCTCTCGCTGACGTCGAAGATCGCCCCGGCCAGCCATTCCACCTGCCCCGCGGCGTCCAGCACACCCTGGCCTTTCTCGTATACCCAACGTAATTCACCATTGGCGTGTAACACGCGATATTCGAGCTCGTAGGGTTGCTCCTGTTCGATCACGCTGTGCACGATTTTGCCCGTCACCATTTGCCGGTCGTCGGGATGGATGATGCTGGTGAAGGTGCGCACCTGGTTGTTCACAAAGTCCGAGGCCGGATAGCCGGTAATCTCCTCCACCGTATCGCTGACGTAAGACATGGTCCAGTGCTCGTCCAGGGCACACCGGTAAACCGCACCGGGAATGTTGTTTACCAGGGTCCGCAATTGTTCCTCGCTCTGGCGCAAGGCGGCTTCCATCTCCAGCTGCCGGGAAATGTCGCGGCTGATGCCGACCAGGCCGGTCACCCGCCCGTCGGCGTCGAACACGGGCACCTTTGTGGTCGAATACCAACGCGCCCGTCCGTCCGGACCCACCGCCGGCTCCTGGTGGTTGATGAGCGCTTCTCCCCTGCTGAGTATTCTCGCATCGGCCTCGGTATAGGCCTGCGCCACGGCGGTAGGTGAAACGTCGAAATCGGTCTTGCCCAGCATATTTTCCGGTGAATCGGCGCCCACGGACCGTGCCGAAGCGGCATTGGTCACCAGGAAGCGACCGGACTTATCCTTGACGTAGACCGGGTGCGGTAGATTGTCGATCAGGATACGCAGCAGGTTGCGTTCGGCCGCCAGCGCGTTTTCGACACGTGTTCGTTCTGCGACCTCCTCCTCCAGTCTGGCGTTAGTCTGCAGCAACTCGTGCGTCCGCGCCTTAATCCTCTGCTCCAGCTCTTTTTGGTGTTCCTCAAGGTCCAACTCGGCCTTCTTACGGTACGTGATGTCCCGCCCGATGCCAATCACTCCGATCACCTGGCCGTCCCGGTCGCGCCATGGGATCTTGGTCATCACCAGCCACTGCCTCTCGCCGCCGGCGTCTAACAGCCACTCTTCCCGGCCGATCAGCGGCTGACCACTCTCCATAACCGAGCAATCGTCTTCCAGGTACCCGCGCACCAGGTCTTCCGGAGAAAAATCGCTGTCGGTCCGGCCTATCATCTGGCCGGTTTCGTCACAGCCCTTGACGGCCGCCATCGCCGGATTAGCCAACACAAATCTGCCCCTCCGGTCCTTGGCAAAGACGATATCCGGCAACTCGTCGACCACGTAACGCAGGAGGTGTAGTTCCGCCTGCAGGTCGCCGGCTTCTGTCTGCCATCCTTCGGCGCGCTCCTCGGCCTCGGCCAAGGCCTGCCGCAAACGGTCTATTTCTTGCTGTAACCCGTCGTCACGTTGTTCCGACTCCATCGCCCTCTCCCAATCGTTATTCAGAAAGCCCAGACATTACCGGCCGCCGCCGGATGAGAAGCACTCAGACAGCCGGTTCTCCCGTTCCAATCGCCTTAACATCCACGCCGGTCGGGAATTGGTAGACTCTCAGGTCGAACTCGGGTAAGACTGCCAACAAATGGTCGAAAATATCTGATTGCAGTTGTTCAAAACGGATCCAATTGGTGTCGCTGGAAAATGCGTAAACCTCAAGCGGAATGCCGTTCGGGCCGGGGGTCAGTTGGCGCACCATCAGCGTCAGGTCGTGGTTGATTGTCGTGTTGTCGCGCAGATAGGCTTCCACGTAGGCCCGGAAGGTCCCCAGGTTGGTCAAGTGCCGGCCGTTTATCGGCAGCGATGCATCGAAATCGCGGGCAGCGTTGTAAGCTTCTATCTCTTTTCGTTTCTCGCCAACGTAGTCTCGAATGAGCGCCATCTTCTCAAAGCGTTGCAGCAGCGCTTCGTCGCACAGGCGAACGCTGGTCATGTCAATGTTTATCGAGCGTTTGATGCGCCTTCCCTGGCCCTGCGTCATGTCGCGCCAGTTGGTGAAGCCCGATTCCAATACCTTGTGGGTCGGAATGACGGAAACCGACTTGTCCCAATTCTGTATCTGGACGGCGTGCAACGCTACGTCGATCACGTCCCCATCGGCGTTGAAGGCCGGAACCGACACCCAGTCGCCGACACGAATCAGGTCGTTGGACGTCATCTGCAGACTGGCCACCAATGACAGGATAGTGTCCTGAAAGATCAGCAACAACACCGCCGTCATAGCCCCGATTCCGCTCAAAAGAATAAACGGCGACTGGCCGCTGGCGATGGAAATAGCCAGAATGCCCGCCACGATGAAGATGAATAGCTTGACGATCTGGACGTAGCCCTTGATGGGCGTCCCGCTGTAGACCGGCGACTGGTGGTAAATGGTCACCACTGCGTCCAGAATCGAACCGATGATGATCGCCACCAGGGCCAACACCAGCACGAGAACCAGCGAGCGCAAAAAACTGCCGGTCGCGGCCAGTGAATAACTGGTCGCGTAAAGGACCAGCAGCGCCACCAGATAAGCCACGCGACGCGGTTTGAGGTGGTCGATCAGCACGTCGTCGTATTGCGTCTGCGTGCTGCGCACCAGGCCGGCCACCAGTCGGCTGGAAAACAAGTTGACGATCAGAAATACCAGCAGGCTCCCGGCCAGGGCCGCCAATAGCTGTAACGCTTCCAAAACGTAGGGAGTCTGTTGAATCCAGGTTTGAATGTCCGCCAGGCTCATAAGCCTCCTCTTCGAAGAATCAGGCTTTGGGGGTCAGAATGGTACGCGTCGGATAGGGCATGTCGATCCCGGCCGCCTCCAAAGCCAACTTGGTGGTGATGAATGCCCCGTTTTGTGCGTCCAGGAAGCCGACCTCGTCCAGGTCGATCCAGTAGTAAGCCGTCAGGTCGATTGAGGATTCGCCAAAGCTATTATAGACAACAATCGGCGCCTGGTCGCCCGACTCGACGACCCCCTTGATGCCGGCCAACGCTTTCACCACCGTTCGCGTCACCAGGTCCAGGTCGGAGTCGTAGGCCACCCCGACCGACACGTCCAACCGTCGGAACTTGACGTGGCCGAAATGCTTGACCGTCGACGTGTATACGTCCGTATTGGGAATGCTGACCCGCAGGCCGTCGAAGGTCTTGAGCTCCGTCGCCCGTGTCGAAATGTCGACCACGGTCCCTGTATATCCGCTGACTTCGATCGTGTCGCCGATGCTGAAAGGTTGCTGCATAAGCAGCAACAGACCCGATACGAAATTCCTGGACACGTCCTGCACCGCCAGGCCGACGGTAAACCCGACAATACCCAGGCCGGCCATGAAGCCGGTCAGGTTAAAATTGACCTGCCCCAGTGCGATGACCAGCCCGAGAACCAGTACGCCCCAACGCGTCAGGCGTGAGACCAGCACCACCAGCTCGTGGTCCACATCGCGCGCCTTGGCCGCCCGTTCGACCGAGCGCGCCGCCAGGCCCGAAAGATAAAGGCCGGCAACAAATATGACCAGGGCGGCGATCAGTTTGGGCAAAAACAACAGGAAATTCTGATACAGCTGCATCAGCGGTTGAGAGACATTGTTCACGCTAGTATGCTCCTCTTTCAACAGCTTTGGGCGTTCGTCTTGCCGGTCGGCGGCAAGCTCCTAGCGAG
>CAZHBM010000140.1:0-3934 GCA_964529945.1 uncultured Anaerolineales bacterium
ACACCTGCATACTACTCAACAATTTGTCCCGGTCGAAACGCTCCCGTTTTTTGTCCCGCTTGACCACCAACAGATTCACTGTGGCAATACGCTCGTAGGTCGTGAAGCGTTGGCTGCATTCCTGGCACTCACGCCGTCTTCGAATGCCGTCACTTACTTCTCGGGTGTCAATTACACGGGCATCGCTCGCACCACAGAAAGGACACTTCATAGTCTGCCTCACATGGACCGGTACTGCACAAGACGGATCGCCGCAAAGTGCAGTGGGATCCGCAACAAACTACTCTCCAATTTCCGAAAGCACTCTGATCTTCGGTATAGATGGTGCGCTGATCAATACGTTGGGCATCGACGCCATCACGCCCAACCACAGTATACCCCACATACCAGCGAGTGACAAGGCGCGGTCGCACGCCATCTGTCGCCGCCGGGCTCAAGGCCATCCGTCGGGACCGATCAGGCTCTGCGCAAGCTCACGTCACCGGCCAAAACTCGCATTAGCTCTCCATCGGGCCGGCGCAATAACAAAGCGCCGAAACGGTCGACGTTCTCGGCCACACCCTCGTACACCTGATCGGCTGCGGTGACGAGAACCGGCTGTCCCAAGGTCACCAGTCTCTGTGCCCATTCACGATGGGGGCTGATGCCCCCCCTCAGAGCGTCGTAGCGAGCCTCCACGGCTTCCAGGAATCTCTGCAATAGGTACAGCCGGGGAATCGGGTGCCCCAGCGCCATTGCCAAACTGATGGCGATCGGCTCCAATTCAGGTTGGTCGGAAAAGTCGACATTGACATTGATGCCGATGCCAACGACGCTCCACGCCAGTTGGTCCCACCCGGCCGGCACGTCGCCGCGGCTCGAAGATGCCTGGCTGCCCGCGGTTGGGCCGAAGCCCAGTTCGGTGAGCACCCCCGCCAGCTTCTTGCCCGACAAGACCAGATCATTTGGCCATTTGAGCCCAATTTCCAGGCCGGTAATGAGCTGAACTGCGTCGGCAGCCGCTAGGGAGCTAATCATGGTCAGTTGCTGGGCCAGACTCGGATCGAGAAAGGAAGGTCGAAATAGCAGCGACATGAGCAGACTGCTGCCGGCAGGGGCTTCCCACCTGCGATCTATCCTTCCTCTGCCGGCCAGTTGATGATCTGCAATAGCCAGAGTGCCTTCAACGGCCCCTGCCTCGGCCATAATCTTGAGTTGATCGTTGGTCGAATCAGTCGTCGGCCAATAGACAACGTGGCGCCCTACGTAGCGGGTATTTAGTCCGGCCAGAATGGCCTCAGTCGACAAGGGTTGTTCCGCATTCAAATCGTTCGTCATTTTGGAATACCTACTTCAGCGTGTGGTCTAATACCTGTCGCAACGCTTCCAGGCCGTCTTTGTCGCTTTTCGACAGCCCGGCCTGATTCAGTACCTGATCTATATCACCACGTTTCAACAACTCACCCAACTTGGAGCGGCTCAGCTCGCGCAAATCCTCAGTAACGATGTTCTGCACATGGTGATCGTCCACAACCTGTCCATCGCGCATGGTCAGGATACGTTGCGTCCTGCGAGCCACTTTCGGATCGTGCGTCACCACCAGAATGGTCGTTGCCTGCGAGCGGTTGACCGATTCGAGCAAATCCATCACCTCGGCGCCACTCTGTGTATCCAGGCTGCCCGTCGGTTCGTCGGCCAAAATGATCGAAGGCCGGTTGGCTAACGCCCGGGCAACGGCCACCCGTTGCCGCTGACCGCCCGACAGTTGGCTTGGCAAATGGTGGAGCCGGTCTTGCAAGCCCACCAGGTCCAGGAGTTCCAAGCTGCGCTGGCGCATTTCGCGCTCACTCTTCCCCTGTCCCTGCATCGGCACTGCGACGTTTTCCTGGGCAGTCAGCGCCGGCAGCAGGTTGTGCAACTGGAACACGAAACCCACCGTTTGCGCTCGGAAATGGTCCACATTCTTGATGAGAGACAGATCTTCGCCCGCCACCAAAATCTGACCGCTGGTCGGCTTGTCGAGAGCCCCGATCATATTCAGCAAGGTACTCTTGCCGCTTCCCGATGGCCCCATAACGGTCAAATACTCGCCGCCGGCGATGGTCAGGTTGACGTCATCCAACGCCCGTACTTCCTGGCCATTTCCGTAGATCTTTGTCAAATGGTGGCTTTCCACCACCCAAGCAGGAGTCGTGTTCATTATTGCACCACAATGTTAACGTAGGCCGTCATTCCCCAACGCAAGTGGGGATCAGTGTCATCAAAAGCAATGACGGTCGTGTAGTTGACGCCGCCTTTCTCGGTGGAAGCCATAGGGCTGATGGACGCAATGTGGCCTTTCAGCAACACGTCCGGCAAAGCATCCAGGGTGATGTCAACCGGCTGGCCGACAGCGACCTGAGTTACATCCGTTTCCCGCAAATCGGTCGTCTCTACCTGCAATTGACTGATGTTCCCCACGATCATAATCGGTTGCGGCTGGCCGGCAATGACAGTCTCGCCCGCATGTACGTACACCTCGCCAACGGTTCCGTCAAAAGGTGCCATTAATTGTGCCTGGTTCAGAGTGGTCAGCGCCGAATCGAGTTGCGCCTGTGCCTGGGACACCCTGGCCTCACCCGCAGCGATCTGTTGGCTGGTCGCCCCGGCCCGGCGCTGTGCCAGGCCGGCTCGAGCGGACTCAATCTCAGCTTCGGCCTGCGCCAATTGTGACTCGGCCGCCGCGACGACCGCCCGGGCGGCGTCAATCTCTTGCGCCCTGGCCCCGCCGGCCAGGGCCTTGTAGTTAGCCACAGCCGTCTCGTAGTCAAGCGTAGCCGATTCCAGGTCCAGCGCCTCGGTCGTATCGGCAACGTCTCCAGACCAGGCAATCTTGTCGTAGGCAGCCTGCGCCAGTCGCAAATTGGCATCGGCTTTGAGCATAGCCGCAGCCGCGGCTTCCAGTTCCTCGCTACGCGGGCCGGCCAGCAGCAAATCCAATTTCGCCTGCGCCTCGGATAGCTGCGCCTGCGCCGTGTCGCGTCCGGCCTCGGCCATCTTTACGGCTGCCTGAGCCTCATCAATTTCGGCCGGTCGCGGACCGGCCTTGAGCTGGGCCAGGTCGGCTTGTGCCACCCCAACCGCCGCCTGCGCGGCCGAGACGGCATCCGCCAACTCAGCATCGTCCAGGCGGGCCAGTACGTCACCGGCGGCGACTGTGTCACCGGCAGAAACCGGCAGTTCCGTCACCCGGCCGCTGATCTGAAAACCGAGGGTGGCCCAGGTTTTGGGGACCACTTTACCGGACGCCCAAATGACCGTGTGCGCCTCTTGGGTAGCTTGCGGTGTCGGCGTAGGAGCCATAGATGGCACGTATACCTGGCTATAACCCAACCAGCCAACCACCGCTACAACACCCAAAATGAGCACAATCAGCCATCCACGTCGCATCGCTACCCCTCCTGTACCTTATCACTCATAACGCAACGCCTCTACCGGCCGCAAGCGACTGGCATGCCAGGCCGGATAGGCACCGCCCAACAATCCCAGGAAAAGTGACACGCCGACTGCCTGAAATATGACCTGGGGAGTAAACACGGCCGGCATTAAGCCGCCTATCCCAGGAATGGACGACAAACCTTTGCCGAATCCATACCCAATCGTAATACCCAAACCGGCCGCCAACAGCCCCAACAACAACGATTCGCCCAATATCAACCACAGAACGCGGCTTTGGCGCCAGCCCAGAGCGCGCAGCGTACCGATCTCGCGCGTCCGTTCCATGACGGCCATAACCATCGTGTTGGTCACCACCACGCCGCCGATGAGGATAGCCAAAACGAAGATCGCCTGCAGCATGGCCTGCATGTTCTGGAAGTCGGACGAGTTTTCGACAAAATCGGCTGCTTCCGAGACGGTGATGTCTTTTCCAAAACGATCCTCAATCTGTTGCCGCACCTGTTGGACCTGGCTTGGG
>CAZHBM010000140.1:4034-8622 GCA_964529945.1 uncultured Anaerolineales bacterium
GTCTTTTCCAAAACGATCCTCAATCTGTTGCCGCACCTGTTGGACCTGGCTTGGGTCTTTGAGCTTGATTTGGTACATACTCACCTGGCGTGGTTTTTGGAACGCCGCCTGAGCATCGCCCAAGGCAATCACGGCCGCATTGTCTTCGTAGGCGGTACCGGTCTCGAAAATGCCGGTAACGCGGTACAGGCCGCCCGGCAGGCTGATCTTGTCGCCAACTCGCTTTTTTAACGTCTCAGCCGCCGGTTTGCCCAACATCACCTCGCCGCGGCGTTGAATGGGAGCGCCCTCGACAATGTGGTAGTGTTGCAGGACGCTGTGTTTCAGCTCCACCCCGATCATAAACAGCATCGGTTGGTCTTTTCCACTGCTGACGCCCCAAATACTGCCTGATACGTCCTCGACCGAAGGCATCGCCGCAATGGCCCGGCCAATACTCTCGTCGATGGCTGAGTAGCCCATGTCGGCCACGCCTGCCTGGATGCCCACCAACTCGGCACCGCCCTCCGAAATGAAGGCTGTCATTTCCTGGATCATGCCGGCGGTCATAGCCCCCAGGGACACAATCAGGCCGACGCCAATTGCGATACCGCCTAGCGTCAACATGCTGCGCGTGCGCCGGCGCCACAGGTTGCGGAAGGTCATTCCAAAGAACTGCAGCCATTTCGGCTCCCGGGTGGCTTCCGCGCCGGTGTCGTAGTTGAGCGCTTCAATGGGACTCAGTCCGGCAGCTCGCCAGGCAGGGTAGAAGCCGCCTACCAGCCCCAGTACCAGGGCGACGCCAACCCCCTGCACCAACAACACGGGCTCAACGGCAGCCGGTGCGTAACTCGAGATCGCCGGCGTGCGGTTGATGAGCCAAACCAGACCCAATCCCAGACTCGTGCCCGCCAGCCCCCCCAGCAAACTCAACACCAGCGACTGCTCCAGGATCAGTCGCAACACCTGCCCGCGGCGCCAGCCGACTGCCCTCAAAACGCCAATCTCACGCGTCTGTTCATAGACAGACATCACCATCGTGTTCATCATGCCGAGCCCACCAATGAGAATGGCGATAAAACTGACACCCCAGGCCATAACCTGAAACGTCTGCACCATCTGTTGCTGGTTGGCCATGTCGGCAGCTTTGGACACGGACACGTCGCTGAATATCCGCTCGATCCGCTGTGCCACGGCGTCCGCCTGGTTCAAGTCTTGCAGCTGTACCTCGTAGTACGACACCTGGTGAGGTTTTTTGAAGATGGCTTGAGCGTCGGCCAGAGAGATGACGGATCCACTGTCCTCGAAAATTTGCCCGGTTTCGTAGATGCCGGCGATTCGGAACAGGGAGTCGTACAACGAGACGGTGTCACCGACCGTTTTGTGAAGGTTGTCGGCTGCCTGGTTGCCCAACAGAATCTGTTTCTCGCGCATCAAGGGCTGCCCCTTGATGATCTTGAAATGTTTGATGGCCACCTGTTCCGGATCGTAGCCGCCGACAATGAAGTATGGAATACCTTCCATCTGGACGATGTTGAAGATGACGCCCGAAACGTGGCGCACGTCGGCCATTTGTGAGATGCGCTCTCCCACCTGCTCATCAACGGCACTCACGCTAACGTCGTAGGCGTCCGCCTGAGTGACCAGCAGATCGGCACCGCTTCCCCCTGCCATAGCCGCATAGCCTTGAGCCAGTCCTTCGGCCATCGCTCCCAGGGCAACGATAGCCGCCACTCCAATGGCAATGCCCAACATAGTCAGCAGACTACGCGCTTTGTGGTGCCACAGATTACGCCAAACCATTATGACGCGCCTATCTTTTTAGAACACGCACTGTGGGAATGTAAATGAGCGACAGCACGACTTCGGCAGCCCACAGCCGGCAGAAACGAGCCCGTTTAGGGCCTCCAAGAGGGCTCCTGTTCGTCGATATCGGGCGTGTTCGTCAGGTTGGTCACCGTCTTGCCGTCGTCCGATATCAGGAACAGATCCCAGTTCCCGTCTCGACTTGAATAGAAAAGGATGTGTTTACCATCCGGCGTCCATACAGGGCCATGATCGTCGGCAGAGGGGAAGTTGCTAACATTCCGTTGGTTGGTACCGTCCACATTCATCACGTAAATCTCGGAATTGCCGTCCCGGTTGCTCTCAAAAACAATCCGCTCACCATCCGGGGAGAAGACCGGCGACAGGTCGTTGCCCTGGGCAAAGGTGAGATGGCGCGACGAGATTGCATCCTGCGCCGCTTCAGTCCCCGGCGCAGGCATCGTGTAGATATCCCAGTTTTCACCCAACTTGCCGGAATAGGCCATCAGTTGCCCATCCGGCGACCAGACAGGTGACAAGCGGCCCATTCCATCGTCGGTGATCTGGACGACATCGGCCCCATCGACAGTGGTGATAAATATTTCCCAATACCCTACCCGATTGGAGGAAAAAGAAATCCATTTGCCATCGGGCGACCAGGCTTCAGTCCAATCACTGGCTGGATTCTGGGTAACGGGTATAGGCTCAACCGTTCTAGGGTCAACCGTCGTGGACGGCATAGGTACCAGGTAGATATCGCGGTTCTCGCCGCGCTTGGAAACGTAGGCGATTCGGGAACCGTCAGGAGACCACACCGGGGTAATATCTTCATTGTCTCCAAAGGTAATCCGCTGGCGTCCGCTGCCATCGGCATTCATAACGAATATCTGCCACTCGGGCAAATCGCCACCCTCAACCCGATCGCGCGCACGGAAGGCGATAGACGGCAAGGTACGGGCTACCACAATAGGATTGGTGGGGGTCGGCGTCAGTGGAATGGGCGTTATCGTCGGCGTGGCGGTCGGGGCTGCCACCTGCGACATGGCATCCGTTTCCGGCGTGGCGGTCGCCGGCTGAAGACTGGCCGGCCAGTCGCTGGTCAGTACCAGAACCCACAAAGCGACGCCAATTGTGGCGGTGGCCGCCAATAATAGCGTTATCCAATGTCCCAGGCCCCAGCCCCGTCGCCTGGCCGGCTGTGATGGTACTTCGGTTGCCGGGCTGCCGGCTGTCTGCCTTGGTAATCGGTCCCAATCCACTTCCGACAGCGACTCGTCGGCGTTGAAGTGGCTCTGTAGCCAATGACGGAAAAGGTTGGTCACAAAGCGAAAGCTCATCGCACCCATTTGTGCCAAAATGCCCTGATCCACCAGGCGAGCCAGGGAATCATCAACCAATTGCGGCGCAATCGTTGCGTCGTAGCGTTGCAGGAATCCCAGCACTTCGGGCCGGGTAGTCATATCGTGGGTGCCCCTCAGGCCGCTCATTGCCAGAAGAACCGCTTGATCCGCCGGCGCCACCTGGTCCCACATAAGCTGGAAGCGCCCATTCAGCTGGATCAGTATCTCGTCCAGCACGGCATCCACATCACTCTGATTCAGCGCCCCACCCCAAACGCAGCGCTCGTACAGTGCGTGGCAGAACACCTGCAGGTAGTAGGGATGGTTCGACGTCAAGTCCGCCACCCGTTTGACGGCACCCGACTCGAAGCGGATAACCGTGTTACAGGGGCGCGTGATCATCTGCTGGGCGGCATCACTGCTGAGGGGGGCCAGGCGGAAGGTTTCGGCGCCACTGCGCAAGGGTTCCTGAAAGTGTCTGAAAGCCGCCTCATTGAAGGTAAGCAAGAGATGCAAATCCTGCACGGAGGCCAACAACGTTGACAAGATATCGTACGGGCCGGCTGGACTTTCATCGACTGCCAGATGCTGCAACCGATCGGCATCGTCCAGTATTATCACCAGTTGGCCGTCACCCAGGCGATTCACAGCCTTATGCAGCAAACTGGCTGCGGCGACCGCACCACTTTGTCCCGTTTCTGCCTCGTCGGGATCAATGAGTTCCCAATCCAGCAGGCGGTTGATGACCATGGTTTTCAATCCCGACAACCATTCTTCAAGCGTACTGTCCTGGTAGGGCGCACACTCCATTACCAGGCAGCGCGTCTTCTCGGGGAGTGAGGAGGGCAGGCATCGGATCAGCGACGTCTTGCCGATCTTGTCAGCCCCATACAATATCAGCAGCCGTCGACCCAAAGCCAATTGCTGCTCTACCCACAACAGAGCGGTATCGCGCCCAAACAACGTTTGGCAGTTCTCGACAGGCTCATCAGGCCGGTACGGATTCCGAATGCTATTCAAAGGATCGTTCTCCATCAACCAGTTTATGTTGCTTGCGCCGCCACCAGGCCGGCATATCCATCCACCTAACGCTTGACGCCGATCACCAGCGACATGCCCTCAATATCATAGCGTTCGCTGAAAGCCTCTTGCGGAGGCTCCCCCAGCACCAATTCTGTCGTCAGAGTCTCGGCCGAAATGTAGTCCTTCCATTGCTCGACCACGTCAGCCATCTCGCCAGCGACGGAGCAATAGGTGACGATGCGGTCGTCAATATTGAAGCCGGCATCCTTGCGCAGGGTCTGGATACGGCGCACAATCTCGCGCGCCAACCCTTCGGCGCGCAAGGCCGGGGTTATGATCGCATCGACGGCCACGGTTACGCCCTTGTCACTCGACACGGCCAGCCCTTCGGCCGGTTCCGTCTGGATCAAAACTTCCTCGGGCGCCAGTTCTAGCGTTTC
>CAZHBM010000141.1:0-8599 GCA_964529945.1 uncultured Anaerolineales bacterium
ACAACCCTGGCCTGATGCCGGCTACCGGCTATCCGGCGGCGGGAGCGATGACCGGCTCGGGCTCGTCCGGCGTACGAATAGCCTGCGTCAGGATCAACGAAAGCGTGACGATGCCCACGCCGACCAGGAAGGGGGCCTGCGATCCGAACATTTCCCACACCGTGCCGCCAACGATCGGCACCACCACCGCGGCGATGTGGTTGATGGTCTGTTCCACCGACAGGTTGCTGGTGATTTCCTCCTGGGTGACGGAAATCTTCTGGAAATAGGTCGTCAGCGCCAGGTTGAAGCCAAACAGAACGTTGTCGATTACGAACAAGCCAAACAGGATGGGCAGGTAACTGACGTAGGCATAGCCCAAAAACACGCCGATGAGGATAAGGAAAGCCAGGCTTAACATCAGCCGCTCCCCCAGCCGGCCTACCATTTGCCCCACCACGCGCAGCGCGAGAACGTTGACCACACTGTTCACCAGAAACAGGATAGCAGTAGTCTCAATGTTGATGCCATAATTGCGCACCAATAGAAAAACCGCGAAGGTGGTGAAGATGTGCCGGCGACTGCCCATCAAAAAAGAGAGCACGTAATAGAGCCAGTAGCGCCGACGCAGGACTATCCTGCGCCGGGACGGCAGACATTCGTTGGGGCCACGCCAGGGCAAGAGAATCAATCCGACCACGAGCAGCACGCCGCCAACGACCATAAACAGGGTCCGATAGCCCCACGAGGCAGCCAGCAGAAATACCGCCCCTGTGGCCACGACGGCAGCCACGGCATTGATGCTGCCCAACTGGCCAAGAAACTTGGGCGCGTGCCGTTTCTCGGTCACCATCAGCAGTACTGAGTTGCTGCATGGGTAGAAGAAGTGAAACCCGAAGCTCATTACCATCGTGCTCAACACTAACAGCACGATGCCATACGATTGGCCGGTCAGAAGCAGGCCGGCGCCCAACAGAAGCACGCTGATCGCCATAATGCGCACTTCCGACAGCCAGAGCGACACAAAACCGAGCAGAAACCCTAACAGGCCTGGCACCTCGCGCAACGCCTGTACCACACCAATGCCGGCCGGCCCGATGCCGATCGTCTCCACGGCAAAGTTGTTGAACATCGTTTCCCACAGCCGAAAACCAAAGAACAAGAAGAAGTTGGAGACAATCAGATAGTAGAATGTGCGGCGATTGTTGCGAAACATCTCTCCCATGAGTGCAGTGCTAGACCTCGTTCCTAGATTTTTCGGGGCGGTACGATCCAACGCGATCTTGCCGGCGTAGAATCGCGGCCTGCAGACCGGGCCGGGCGACCGAACCTGACCGCTTG
Source organism: uncultured Anaerolineales bacterium (assembly GCA_964529945.1). Classification (GTDB taxonomy): domain Bacteria; phylum Chloroflexota; class Anaerolineae; order 4572-78; family NAK82; genus CAZHBM01. Next base: position 1,321 of record CAZHBM010000141.1, read on the forward strand.
CTTTTGCCTTCACAGTCCAGTGGCCTCTTAGCCGGCTGGTCTGTGCATTGGCAGCTTGCCGGAGGCGACGTGAGACGGATGACACCGGGACTTGTCTCCCCGAGTCCCAGCATTATAGTCCCCTTGGGGAAAGTCGACCAACCTCCGCCGGGCATCGAGAATGGCCGAAGGCGCCGAATTATCGAAGCCAGCGGCAAAAAGGGGACAACCTGTCCTACGGTCTGTACCCAATTCTGTGTTGGAGAAATTGGACCCAGCTAAGGCTTGGCCGTCAAGCGGCTCGTGAGATATCGCTGGCACGATGTTTTGAGAGGCGCACAGAATCAGGTAGTATTTTTTAGTTTTTGTGAGTGGAAGACTTTCCATCCACAAAAAATCAACAGCGACAGAACCGGTCATCGGCTCGCGTGGTCATTCACCAAGAAAATGGGACACACCCGGCCTGCAGGCTAGCTTTTCTTTTTAGGGGCGCCTTGCTACAATATACTTCGATTGTGTTGAGTCTAGTGTGTTTTTTGGATACAAGGCTAGGAGTATTAAGTGTCAAGAAGGGGTTGTGCACTCAGTAAATTTGGAGTGTTCGTATTCGGCTTTGCGTCGGTATTCGTTTGCGCAGCGATCTCCACACTCGTCTATCTCTCCCCAATAGGTCATCGTCTCGAAGCTGTGCCCGATTACGCACGCACCTATATCAGCCAATTGCGGCCCAAACCGCCGTTGCCCACACCGCCACCCATCTCCGCCAACGACCTTGAGGCATCCCTGCAAAGGTACACCCAGCCGGTCAACGATTCGGCCCAGCAGAGCCGCCCGGCCGATACCGATGTCCAACAACAAACAGCCAGCGACGCGGACAGGTCCGGACAGACCGAAGCAGGAGAAGATTTGCACCAGGGAACGGTACTGCTCGAGACGCAGGAGATCGAGCTGGTGCCCGTCCAACCAACGGTCGTCCTGACCGGCTTCCAGCACGAATGGCAAACCTGGAATAACTGCGGCCCGGCCACCATTTCGATGGACTTGAGCTATTACGGCCTCAACACGACCCAGGCCAAGGCCGCCGAATTCCTCAAGCCTAACCGGGACGACAAAAACGTCAGCCCGGACGAACTGGTCGCTTACGCGCGGTCGATCGGCTACGATGGCGTGTTCGGGCAAGGCGGCGACGTCCACTTGCTGAAATACCTGTTGAGCAACAACTTTCCGGTAGTCGTCGAAGCCTGGGTAGAGCCCGAAGACCATGGTGGTATGGGCCACTATTACCTTTTGACCGGATATGACGAAACCGAAAACCAATTTTCCACCTACGATTCGTTGCTGGGACCGGACGTCAGACTGTCGATGGCCGACTTCGACGCCTCATGGCGCGTGTTCAATCGGACTTTTTTGGTCGCCTTTCCGCCCGATAAGACCAGCCAGGTCTACGGCATCCTGGGGCCATTGGCCGATCCAAACCAGATGTATCACCAGGCCCTGCTAACGGCCCAGACGGAGGCCAGGAACTCTCCCGATGACACCTTTGCCTGGTTCAACGTGGGCACCAGTTACGCCCGCCTGGGCGAACAGGCTTTGGCCGCCAGCGCGTTCGACCAGGCGCGTCGCCTGGGGCTGCCCTACCGCATGCTGTGGTACCAATTCGACATTTTTGATACTTACCTATCCTTGGAGCGCTATAAGGAACTGATCGATCTAACCACAGCTACGCTGACCGCCACCGGCGGCTCGGAGGAGATGTACTACTACCGCGGTCTGGCCCGCCGGGCCGAAGGCCAACCGGCGGCTGCGGAGGAAGACTTTCGGGCCGCTCTCGATTACAATCCCCGATTCAATCCGGCGGCCCAGGCCCTGACAGACCTAAACGCCAATGGCTGATCGGTCTGAAAGCCAGACGGTCAGCGCCCCCTGGCGCCAGATTGTCCGCAATACGCTGTTGGTGGCCGTGGCCTTCGGCCTGGCGGCCATTATGGCGCTGTTAAGAAACATCATCATCGCCCGCCAATTCGGCATCGGCGCCGATCTGGACGCCTACTACGCCGCCTTCAAACTACCCGATCTGCTCTTTACCGTGGTGGCCGGCGGCGCCCTGGCCACGGCCTTCATTCCCGTCTTTTCGGACGTATTGGCCTCGCAAGGTCGGGCTGCCGCCTGGCGCCTGGCCAGCGACATCACCAACCTGGTACTGTTGGCCGTGGCCCTGTTTGCCGGGTTGGCGGCGCTGCTGGCCCCCTGGCTGGTGCATACCCTCATCGCACCGGGTTTCAACGCCGCCGAACAGCAAGAGACAGTCGAGGTTATGCGCGTCGTGCTGTTCTCCACCCTGGTTTTCGGCATCAGCTCGGTGCAGGGCGCCGTTCTGAACGGCTTCAAACATTTTTTGTTGCCGGCCCTGGCGCCGGTTTTGTATCCGGTCGGTATTATTTTCGGTGCACTGTGGCTGGCGCCCACCTACGGGGTGCGCGGGTTGGCGATGGGCGCCATTCTGGGAGCGATTCTGCATCTGTCGGTCAAGGTGCCCGGCCTGATATATTACGGTTTCCGTTGGCGGCCGGTCATCAACCTCAGGTCGCCGGACGTGCGCCGGGTTGCCGTATTGATGGGGCCGCGCATCCTCGACCTGGCCGTTTTCCACCTGACCCTGCTGGCAACCACCAACCTGGCCTCACGGCTACAGGTCGGCAGTGTCAGCGCCCTGGAGTGGGGTTGGGATGCGATGCAGATTCCGGAAACACTGATCGGAACGGCCTTCGGCCTGGTGGCCTTCCCAACGCTGGCCGAACTGGCCGCCCATAGCGACTTACCCGCTTTCCGGCGCACCTTCGGGGAAACGCTGCGGGCTATCCTGGCTCTGAGCGTGCCGGCTGCCCTGGGACTGGTCTTATTGGGCCGGCCCCTGTTGACCATCCTCTACCAGCGCGGCGCATTCGATGCCGCGGCGACCAACGCCGTCTACATCGCCTTGCGCTTCTATGCCATGGGATTGATCGGGCACACCTGTCTCGAATTGGCGGCGCGGGCCTTTTTCGCCCAGCAGGACACGATCACGCCGCTGCTGGTAGCCACCGGTTCGGGGGTGGTGAATATACTCCTGGCGCTGGGATTGATGAAACCTTTGGGATACGGCGGCCTGGCCCTGGCCAACTCTTTGGCAGTCTCGGCCGAGGTGCTGGTCTTGTTGTTTATTCTGCGCCGGCGTTACGGGGGAATCGAAGGCCGGCAGATATTGGGAGCGCTGGGGCGTATTCTGCTGGCGACCATCATTATGGGAATAGCTATGGGAGGCGTCGTACTGGCCGGCCAAAGGTTCGAGATGAACGATTTGTGGGTGGTAGCCGGTGGGGCCGCCGTTGGGGTGGGGGTCTACGTGGGCAGCGGCCTGCTGCTCAATTTGACGATCCTGCGCCAGCTTCAGGCTGCCCTGACAGGCAAAGGTGATGGTTCATTTCTGTTCCCGCGCGTTGACGCGCCCGATTGAAACAGCTTTGAAACTGAGCCGGGTTTGGGAAAGACCCGTTTGTGAGGAATGAGTGGAAGCGTTATCATCGGGTCACAGCGATTGCGTTAATCAGGCGACATTAACAGGAACCACGGTTATGAACGGAAAAGACAGATTACTGGCAGTTGTTCTCACGTTGGCTTTCCTCTTGCCGGCCGGTCGCGTACAGGCCGCCGTTCCCGGCAGTGTGCCGGCACCGTCGCAGCAGTCTCAGGCCGTGGGCGAGCGCCCATTTGACCTGCCCTTTGCAGCGCCCTCCGGTCCGGGTACCTGGCTGCTCGGCCAACCTTACGGCAACACGACCGGCGCCTACTACCGGCGCTTTTCGGTCTACGGCGCATCGGGCGGCATTCACTTTGGCATCGATCTGTCAGCCCCCTGCCGCACGGAGATTCTGGCCATCGCCGACGGGGTGGTATTCGCCGTCGACGGCCCGTTCGGCGCCCCGCCCCACAATCTGGTCATCGATCATCCGCAACTTGGTTACGCTTCTATGTACGGGCATCTCATTGAGGCGCCGGACCTGCGTCCCGGCCAGGCCGTCAAGCAGGGGGAGGTGGTCGCCCTGGTGGGCGACTCGGCCGGAGTGTGTTATCGCCGGCCGCACCTGCACCTTGAGATTAGAGACCTGAACCACGTGGTTAAGTACGATCCAACCACACTGATCGATGCCGACTGGAACAGCCTGGCATTGGTGGGTGGCTCCAGCCTCAACTTCATGCACGACCTGGCCGAGCCACGCAAATGGCAATCCCTGTACGACCAGCCGCAGGCCCGCATCGCCGGGCCAATTCTCAACGACTTCCAGAGCACGTGGCCATTTGACTGGTCCAAACCAGAGCATAACCCGCCCCAATCAGTCGAGCTGCAGCCCACTCCGATCCAGGCCGGCGATGCGACCTCTTCGGTCCTGCGTTCTTCGGCAATCGGCCGGCAGGTTACCGGCGGCAACTGCTGTACCCAGCCCTATTGGAGCCCGGACTCAAGCCAAATCCTATTCGTGGACCGCCCGCAACCCGAGGCCACAGTTGGCGTTTGGGGCGTGGACGTGAGCGCGCCCGGACAGGCACAACCGCAATTGGTCGAGGGTCGCCTGGGCATTTACAGTCCGAACGGCCAGTTGATCGCCTATCCAGACCACGGGAATGGGTTGGCGGTTGTTGAGCGCCTGGCCGACGGCCACCTATCGCGGATCGATACCCAGGAAAACGAGATCGACTTTACGCCCGATAGCCGACACATCTACTGGGTGGTCGCCAGTGACGATGAGATTCAGAGTGTAGAGCGGGAGAGCTTATGGCTGGCAGATTTGGATGGAAATGACGCCCGGGCCGTATTCACCGCCTACCGGGTGAGCGCCGTGGGCTGGTTGAACGAAGACGAGCTTCTGTTGATCGAAGGGCTGGCCGACACTTCCGACGAGAGATTGGTCAAGTTCTCGCTCCAAGACGAGACGGTGACCGAGATATTGGAGGGACCTCGCATGCGCGGGCCGGCGCTCAGTCCACAGCGGCAGCGGTTGGCCTATTACGTCCGCTTCGAAGTCGAGCCAGATAAGAACGGCGTGTGGGTTGTGGACCTACAAGACCCGTCCTCGGGACCGGTCAAGATGCCCTTCTTCGGCAGCTATCGTTGGCGCGACGAAAGCCGGCTGATCTACGTTGCCTTCGATCCCAATGCCGCCACGCACGATTTTTACGAATATGACCTTGCCAGCGGGCAGAGCCGTTCCCTCTTCCCGGACGGAACCCAGTTGGCCATCGCCAACAACGACTGGCAGGTCTCGCCCGACGGCAAACACATTGCCCTGCTTGCCGCCCGAAACTGGGCGCTGGATGGCATCTGGCTGCTCGACGTCAATTAGCGCCCGGAGCAGGCATGGCATAGTTTCTCGGCCATGGGCGGCCTGCTTCTCGCGGAACGATGGCAGGGGCCACCTGAAAGTGTCGCCTTCGTAGCGGCCACAGCGGTCGTCCGGCCACCGGCAGGTGACTTCCCGCCTAGCCTGTACCCTGCAGGTCGGCGCCAATTTCCCCGGCCGACAATCGCCGCCGCAGACCCAGTGTTAAGATCAACAGTATCACGGCGCCAAAGAAACTCTGGGACAGCAGAACCCGCAACAGCCAGACGTTGTCCAAAGCCGACCCCGCCAGCGGCCGGATAACGGCAATGCCCTGGACGACGACCAACCCGTAGGCCACGGCCAGCCAGACAACGGGCGTTGGCCGCCGCTCGGGTGACAGCAACAGACCGTCGAACAAGAGAAAGAGCGGCATCAGCAGCCACATATAATAGTGATACCAGGTGATCGGAGAGGCCAGGAGCATAACGAAGGTAACCAGGGCCAGGTCCGTGTCACGGGCCAGAACCGGCTGTGAGGTAGCCTTCGGAGGCCGGCGCATAGCCCACACGACGGCCAGCACCAGCAGCAGAACCAGGCCCAACCGCAGTAAAACCAGCCACAACGGCACGGCCTCATTCTGCCAGGCGGATATGTCGCCACGGGTGAAGGTGTGCAACAGGAACCCCAAAATGGATTGATTATTGAAGGCCGCCATCCCCCCTTGTTCAAGCTCGTTCACAACGATCTCAAAGTAGTTCAGATTACCTTGCCAGCCGACGGTGAATAAACTGACCACCAGCATAGCCGCCGAAGTGATTGCCGCACCGGCCACAACGCGCCACTCTCTGCGCCACAGGAAATAGAGCACGAACAGTGCCGGATAGAACTTGAACGGCACAATCAGACCCAGGGCCAGTCCGGCCCAGAAATTCCGGCGCCGGTGTAGCAGCCACAAACTGAGGCAGAAACACAAGAAGATCAAGCCGGTGACCTGGCCGTGCATCAGGTTGCTGAATACCGGCTGGAACGTCAGACCCAAGAAGACAAACCACGCCAGGCGCCACCAGACCACCGCCCGTCTCTTATCCGGAAAGGGCCGGGCACTCCACAGCAGGCCTACACTGGCCAGGCACACCACGGCATTGATCGCCAGCCAGACACGGGCGGCAACCGGAAAGTCCAGCCCGGCCAGGGGGCGAAATATCCAGGCGTAGGTGGGCAGATATACCCAGCGGGTAGCGTACTGGGTGTCGGGGAAAAAATAGTGACGGAAGTAATCCAGGAACGGCCCGCTGTCGGCGAAGAAGCCGCCCGTCTCGGTGTAATTGGTGAGCGGCTTGACATCCCCTTGCGCCAGCAGGCGACCGGCGAGGTGATAGGGCACAAAGTCGATACCGAACACCGGGTCGAGCATCGTGTTGAGGCCATAGTAGCAGAAGAAGGCTACGGCAAAGGCGATCAACAAGGCCATCGTCAACAGAAGTGTCTTCTTGGTCAAGTCGTCCACCGGTGCATCAGAAAACATAGGCCCCTCCGTAGTGATCCAGATTCACATCGGCCCTGCTCGCGGCAAAGGCTCTCCGTCTCACCGGCTGAAGTCCCTCCAAAGCTTAGATCCGACAGTCAACGTGAAAGGATTGTAAGTCTGCTGCCGAGGATAGACTACCGGCAGCGCAGGCACAGGCTCTCGGCCTGGATGGATGCGTGGCAATGATCACCTTCGTTGTGCACCCAGTCGAAGCCGGCGCAGTGGGCCAGAGCGCATAAACGGCCGTAGAACTCAGGCCGGATCGGCCAGGTGGTCAGATCGATGGAACGCCCCTCGAAATGGAGTGAATACTTGAGGCTCTCGTCCGTCTGGGCCAGGTCGTGCTCGAGGAGCGAATCGTAAGCATCGGTAACCCGCAATTGTACCTGGCCGTCCCATTCGTCGAGCACCAATT
>CAZHBM010000142.1:0-8580 GCA_964529945.1 uncultured Anaerolineales bacterium
GTCGGTTACCTGGCGTGCCTTGGTCGGGTCGTTGAAATCGCCGGTCCAGACCGGGTTCAGCTCGACGTCCAACCCCTGGTCGGCGATAGCCTGTTGCATGGCGTGCACTTCTGCGTAGGAGAAGGGCAGTGTCAGCCCGCCAATGTAGCCGATCTTGCCACTCTTGGTCGCCAAACCGGCCAGGGCGCCCACTGCGTAGAAACCGACCTGGAAATTGCGGTCAATCACCCACAGGTTCGGGGGCGGATCTTCAACCGGCGCATCACCCTCGCAAATAAAGGTCACGTCCGGGAACTGGCGCGACAACTCGGTTGTCTGGGTCACAAACTGGCTGCCGTGAGTCCAGATAATGTTGTAGCCTGAGTCAATGTACTCGCGCATCACGCGGTCGACGTCCGGCACAGGCACGCTCTCTGAGTAAGCCGTGTCCACGCCAAGTTCACTCTTGACGGCGCTAATAGCCACAAAAGCCAGGGTGTTGTAGTCTGCGTCGGTGATGACACCCGGGAAAATTGCGGCCAACTTGTAGTCGGACGCCTTGGAAGCAGTTCCGGCGCCTCCCGCCGGGGCTGCCTCAGTTGGAGCAGGGGTCGCGGCCGGGGCTCCACACTGAGCAGCTACCATCGACAGCACGACCAGCAACGCCAAAAAAACAAAAGCTTTCTTCTGCATGACAATCCTCTCTTTCTTCTAAATATCGACTGTTTTGCCCAACCTTGCTTTTTGTCCAGCCGAATCTGACACGAGAGTAAGGCCGAGCTGCATTGAACCCGGTCACCGAATCGGTTCCAGCTTCAGGCCGTAGACATCTTCGCCATAGGCCTGACGCACCGGGCCGTACTGCACCCGAATCGGTTCCCAGCTTGGTTCCATCCACATGCCGGGCTCAAGTTGATCATCCACGTCAGCTTTGATCTGGCCCATCGCCCGCACGCCGTTCTCGAATTCGACAATCCCGATAAACAGGAACTGTTGGTCGAAACCCCACGGCAAGGCAAACTGCTGGGTATAGGTCAGCAAACGAGCCCGTCCCAACGCCTCAATCTTCTCAAATTCACGTTGCCTGCAATTCAGACAGCGATCGTGATAAGGGTAATGAATGCGGCCGCAATTGTTGCAGCGGTAGGCAGTGATCTCTTTCACGCCGCTACCCCCTTGAGCACGAACGCAACCACGTTGTTTCCAAAACCGCCAAAATTGAGGCTGAAGCCGACTTTCGCGCCTTCCACCTGGCGCTGCGCCCCCACTTCACCGCGCAATTGCCACACCAGCTCAATAACCTGGGCCACGCCGGTGGCACCCACCGGATGACCGCGCGACTTGAGTCCCCCCGACATATTGATCGGAATACGTCCGCCCAAACCGGTTTCACCGGCCAATGCCGCATCACCGCCTTCGCCTTTCTTGAAGAAACCGGCATGTTCGCTTTCCGCAATCTCAAGAATGGTAAAGGCGTCGTGAAGCTCAGCCAGGTCGATGTCTCCCGGCTCGACCCCGGCCATTTCCATGGCCTTCTGAGCCGCCAGGGTCACCGCTTTCAAGTCGGTCGGGTCGTCACGCTCCTGCAGTGTATGGATGTCGGTCGCCTGCCCAAATCCGGCAATATGCACCGCCGGGCGCCCGTTCTTGCTCACCGCGTCGAGTGGACATAGGACGACGGCCGCCGCCCCGTCACTGACCGGGCAGGCATCGTAGACGTGCAAGGGGTCGGCCAGGACCGGGTTGTTGACCGCCGCCGAAGGGCCGGTCAGGATGCCCTCGCGTGTGACCGGCATACCCACGTGGGCGTACGGGTTGAGCGAGCCCATCTGCTGATTCTTCAAGGTGACGGCCACCAGGTGTTCCCGGGTGACCCCATACTTTTCCATGTACAGCCGGGTGAACAATCCGGCCATACCGGGCAGGGAAATACCGTAGGGGTATTCTACCTCCGGATGGGTCAGTGAGGCCACAAAATCCGTGCCCCGCCATCCGGTCACGTCGCGCATCTTGTCCCCGGCGGCCACCAACACGGTGTCGTAGTAACCGGAAGCCACTGCCAGCAGGCCGTTTTTTATCGCCGATGCGCCGCTGGCCGGCCCATTCTCCACACTGTCGGCCGGCGCCGGCAGCAGGTTGATGCGGTCGGCCAAGGCGCTGCCCAACGCCGTCTGGTGTTGCAGGATTCCGGCCCCCATACTGGCCACGTAGACGGCGTCTACCGTGCCATCGCCCAAACCGGCATCGTCCAGCGCCTTCAAAGACGCCTGAGCCAGCAGGTCCATAAGCGTCTCGTTGGCCCGGAGCCCAAAGCGCGTCATCCCCACACCAATAATGGCAACGTCACGCATAGCTCAGGCCTCCCGCCCGCCTTTTTTGTGCGGATTCTCATCGTCCGGGAGGATGATTTGCGCCACGGCAGTCTCCATCATGGCTCGCGGGACAGGCCGTTGGCCGGTCACCATACGATCCTTGATCTCCAGGTAGTGCTCCCGTGTCAGTCGATACGATGGACAGCCGGCTAATTCGTGTTGGGCATCCGGTTTCCTCTCAAGGGCGTACTCGACCATCCACTTTCGGAACTGGATCGGATTCTCGGCCGACGTCCAGACTTCCTCCTGGCCGATAATCTCGATGTGATATTCCATCTTGGCGGCGAATAGGTGTTGCGAAGTTCTCAGCCGGCGATCGATCTCCAGGGTATGAAAATTGATGCCGATTTTCGGGCTGTAAACGCGCCCGTTCATAATCCCTACCAGCCGGCCGTCGACCTGGCCGATCAGGCAATATCCACCCCGCATGCGGAAGCGGTACCAGGCCAGCAGCTCGGCGTACAGGCGCGCGCCGATCAAGTCGCTGAAATTGCGGCTGATGTCGCAAATTGGACGCACCGCTTGGAGCAACACCGGCACGTCTTCGCGGCGCACCTGGCGAATCACCAGGTGATCGCCGTTCGCCAGGAGGATCACTTTCGGGGGATAGGGAGGAAGCTGAACCTCGGGAGGTCTCAGAACAGCCTCGAGTTCCATATCAATCACTGCCATCTTGAGTCCTCCACAGCAACCAAACCATGCACCCAATTAAGAAGATTACACGACCAAGACAATGACGACCTACCCAATCATCACACGCTCTGGCATAAGGCGAGAGATTCACCTGGCGGGTTTGGCTTCTTTGCGGATGTCCCCATCTTGTTTTACCGGGATCATGACGTCCCTTTTCCAGGTTATCCGGTTGCGCGGGAGATCGATTGTTTAGATTACAGCCTGGGGCACAATCACTGTGGGCTGCGCCCCAGGCGTAATAACAGATTCACCAACCAGACGCCAACCGGACCAACGTAAGATCAGGCAAGGTTGGCCTTGCTCAATTTGTTCAGCTGCTCGACGTGTTTCGGCTCGTAGCAGTCGCCGAACTTGGTCTTGGGCATGGATTCTTTCTTCTTCATCAGCTCTTCGTATTCATCATCGTCAACGAACGCCACACATCGCCCGATACTGGCCTCGCCGTCGACGAAACGCCACGGGAAGAATCCCACCTCGACCCGCCGGTTGAGCAACAGGTCGATGTCACCACCCAGGCACTCGGCGTGGATGATCTTGTGCGGGAACATCCAGATGTGCATCATCTGGTACTTCTCGTCGGAAAACACGTCGGCCAACGGCTTGCCGAATTTCTTCTGGAATACCTTGTCGGCTTCCTTGGCCTGGCGCGGCATCCAGTTGCGGATGATCGTGTTCATGGGATGGTCGGCACTGCCGCAATCCACGGCCAGCCAGCGCAATTTCTTGGCCTGGCACCATTCGGTGAACTCCGCATCCGGACCGGGGTGTTTGACCATATAGCGGACTTCGTCGGCCGTCGGCTGGTCCCAACCAAAATGGTGATAACCGGTGTGAATGACGAGAATGTCGCCTTCCTTGACCTCGACGCGCTCCTCGATCATCTTGCTGGAGTAGACGTCGTAGTCGCCGGCCACGTCACTCAGGTCGACAATCGCTGCATCGTGCACCAGGTAGTCCATCGGCAATTGGGCCATGTCTCTGCCCGGTGTGTAGAAGTGAATCTCGCCATCCAGGTGAGTACCCAGGTGATTCGAGTGGGTCAGCAATTGACCGTTTGCGCCGTTGGGAGCGAGGCGTTTGAAATACTTGACCTGCAAGGGTTCGTAGGTGGGCCAAGGCGGGGTGCCAATGCCCAAGGGAATAGTAAGGTCGATCAGTTTCACGATTTCATCTCCTTTGATGTATTATGGGCCAGAGGTGGTCCAATTAATAATTCAAATCCATCAAATTAAGCAGTGGCTAAATTTGAGTTTAGCACGCTTGAGGACCTGTGTCAAAAAAGAGACGCCTCTATAAAGGCGCCTCTTTTTGTCTGACATCCGACAATAGCCAGGTCAAAGACTCATCAGCCGATATCGCCCATCAGGTAGGCCCGCGTGCGCTCGTTTTGCGGTCGCTCCCACAGGTGGGTTGCCGGACCGCCTTCCACCAATTCTCCCATCCACAAGAAGAGCAAGTGATCCGCCAGGCGCCTGGCCTGGCGCAGCATGTGCGTCACGACGACGATGGTCATACGATGTTTCAGCGCCTGCAACTGGCCCTCGATGCGCTGGGCCGAGATCGGGTCGAGGGCTGCTGTTGGCTCGTCGCACAGCAGAACCTCCGGCTCGACGGCCAGCGCCCGCGCCAGGCACAGGCGCTGCTGCTGGCCCGTCGACAGGCAGGACGCCGGCGCCTGCAGGCGGTCTTTCACCTCGTCCCACAGGCCGGCCGCCTCCAGATAATCCTCCACCCGGCAGTCCATTAGCGTCCTGCCGCAGCGCTGGTGAATCCGCTGCCCGAAGGCGACGTTGTCGTAGATCGACATAGGCAGCGGGTAGGGTTTGGAGGCCAACATACCCACCCGGGTGCGGATCTCGGTCACGTCCTGATCGCGGCTGTAGATGTCTTCATTGTCCAGCAGCACCCGGCCTTCGATCCTGGCACTGGCCGTGGTCTCCAACAGGCGGTTCAGGCTGCGCAGCAGGGTTGTCTTGCCGCATCCCGATGGACCAATGATGGCCGTGATTCCCTGGGCCGGGATTGTGGCCGTGATGCCCTTCAGAGCCTGTCGCTCGCCGTACCAGACGTTTAGTTTCTCAATCGCTATGTGTGCTGGTTCCATTTCCATCCTCACCCCGTCACCGGATTACGTAACGCCCCAGCCGCCTGGACATCAAGCGCGACAGGAGACTCAAAATCAAGACCAGAACCGTCAACACCAGGCCCGACGCGTAGGCCCGCTGTTGGACCTCGGGGAAAGGTGTCCCCAGTTGAAAAAACACGGCCAACGGCAGCGAGGCCACCGGCCTGAACAACGATACGGGCAAACGGTCCGTATAGCCGGCGGTGAAAAGGACAGAGGCCGCGTCGCCGATGCCCCGGCCGAAGGCCAGGATGACCGCCGTCGCCAGCCCGGGCGCAGTTTGCCGCAGCAGGACTTTTCCACACGTCTCCAACCGGGTCGCACCGACCGCGAAAGAAGCCTCCTTCAGGGCCGCCGGAACCAGACCGATGGCCTCGTCCATTCCCCGGGCAATAATCGGCAACTCGAGCAAGGCCAGGGTGATGATTCCGCCCAGAAGCGAAGCCCGCAAGCCCAGCCACAGCATAATGATGAAGCCGAAAGCCCCGTAGACGATGCTGGGAATGCCCCATAGCACGTCCAGCGCCAGCCTGGCAACCTGCACCAAACCCGAGCTGCGGGCGTAAACGTTCAAATATAGCGCAATCGGCAGGCTGGCCAGAAGCGCCAGCAAGGTACCTCCGGCGGCCAGGCACAACGATCCGGCGATGGCATTCAGGATGCCGCCCTCTCCGCCCAGGTAGAAACCGCCTTTCGGTGTTTGGGTCAACATCTCTATCGAAAGGGACGGCAATCCGCGCCAGATCATCGTGCCCAGAATCAAGCCCAACGTTCCCAAAACCACGCATAGGGACAGCAGCATCAAGCCTTTGAATATCTTTTCTTCCAGTTGGTAACGGTTCATACCCATTCCTTGTTGGGACGCCTACTGCACGTTCAGCCGCATCAGCACCAGGCGGGCGATCAGGTTAAAAATGACCACGATCACCAGCAGTGCCAGGGCCGCACCCAGTAGCGCCGAGTCGTAAAGCGGGATGGACATCATTTCCCCATAATTGTTGGCGATCAGCGCCGTCAATGGGTAGGCGGCATCGAATATCGAGTGCGGCACTTTGGGCACGTTGCCCACCACCATCATCACGGCCATTGTCTCACCGAACGCCCGCGAGAAGCCCAGCACCACGGCCGCCAGGACGCCCGGGGTGGCCCGTTTCAGCACCACCAGTTTGGTCGTCTGCCAGTGTGTGGCGCCCAGCGCCCAGGACGCTTCCCGTAGTCCCTGGGGTACGGCCCGGATAACCTCTTCTGCCACAGAAATGATGATCGGAAAGACCATGACCGCCAGCACCAGGCCGCCGGCCAGGACGCCATAGCCGGTTGGGTTATCGCTGCGGAACAGCGGGATGACGGCCAACGCCTGCCCCAGGTCGGAACTGATCAGGCGCTGCACGGCCGGCACGACGATCAGGACACCCCAGATGCCGTAGATCACCGACGGGATGCCGGCCGAAACGTCGATCAGCGGCTTGACCAGCGCATACAGTCGTGGTGAAGCATATTCGGCCAGAAAGATGGCCGTCAACAGGCAGATCGGCACGGCCACCACCATAGAAACACCGGTCACCCACAGGGTGCCCATAATGAACGGCCAGTAGCCAAAGGCGCCCTGCATCGGCCGCCAGGTGGTCGAAAAGATCAACTCGGCCAGCGGGCGCGAGCTGAGGATCGGCCACGCGCGCACAAGCAGCACCAGGGCGATCAAGGCCAGCAGCAAGCTGGCCGCGACCGTCAGCAACCCCATCAACCAGCCGGCAGCTCTGTCCTTGGTTCTTCGATTTATGCCTGGCAGCGCTGGTGGCGGGCTATCCTTGATCTGCTCCCTTTCCGCCGTTGTCACCACACTCATGGATTGTCTCAATCCAACTTTCCCAACTCAGCCTGAAGTTTGCCGGGCGATAGAGATATGTAGCCGGCCTCGCCCACGAACGCCTGCCCATCGGTCATAGTCCATTGGAGAAACGTCTTTACCAACCCTTCCGGTTTACCGCGCGTCACCAGGTTCAGATCCCGCGCCGGCGGCGCGGGATACTTGCCATCGGCCACGGCATTCTGGGCCGCGTCGCGGTTGAGCAGGACTTCGCTCTCATCCGCTAGGCCGTCCGCGTTGACGTCGACCGGCACCACGTGCGACCCAGCCACGCTTTCGCCGCTGTTGACGTCGTATGCATAGTTGAGATTGTTGAACCCAATGCCCAGCGGATCCTTGATGACAGCTTCCATCACGCCCGGATCACCGTACACTCCGACACCCAGCAGGTCCTCTTGGTTCTTTCCCAGATACTTGGCCCACGTTTCGGGCGCGCCGGCAGCGTCCGAACGGGTATAGACGTGGATGGGATCGGTGATCTCCGGCTTTCCGATCACCTGGCCCCAGGTCGTGACCTGGCCCGTGATGTAAATACCGATGAAGGTGTCCCGGTCGATGCCCTGCTTGAGAAGACTGTCCCAGACCGGGTTGTTGGCGTTGACAGTCGGAAAAACAGCGTCTTTGGTGACGGCTACCCAAAAGGCGCCCTTTTCCTCCTCCTGCGGTGTGACGTCACGCGACACCATGCCGATGTCGACCGCTCCGGCCAGGGCGTCGGCCATGCCTTTGCCGGCTCCACCGGCCGAGATGTCGAACCTCACGTCCGGGTACTGTTTCTGGAACTCCTCACCCCAGCGCACCATCATCGGATACAGCGCCCACGCGCCGGAGACTGTGATGGTTCCCTGAAGCTTTCCATTGTTGGTTCCGACCACGGCCGGTTGCCCGCAACCAGCGACGGCAATTACCAGGCCGAGACACAAGACAATTTGCAGAGCAGAACGATTGTACTTCATAGGTTTTCCGCATCTCCTCGCGCGAATCCACGCAACGCCAATCGTGCGTGCTACGAGACATGATAGCGGTTGCCTATGACAGGCACCGTGATAGAGTTGTGACAAAGCTGTGACAAAAAGGACAGTCAGTTGGGGATGGTTTTTTTTGGGGGGACCGACCGCTCCCGGGCCGGGGTCAATCGTCCGAAATGGTCAGTTGGTAGCCGATGCTGGGTATCGTTTCGACGTAGGCGCCGGCCTGGGCGGCCATGTCGCCGGCCTCGATGCCATAGGCAACTGCCAGCTTGGCCCGCAGGCGGCGTACCAATTGGCGCAACATGTCGCGGTCGCCGCCTTGCGGCCCCCACACGTGGTCGATAATCGTCTCGTTGGGCAAAACAGACCCGGCGTTGGTCAAGAAATAATCCAACAGGCGACACTCCAGTGGCGTGAGCGCCGTCGGCTGACGTTCGCCGATCTGCAGTTCGCGCCGGCCCAGATCCAGGCGCAGTTGGCCCACCTGGCGAAAGGGAGGCGGGACGGCCTTGCCGGCCCGCCGCAGAACCGCATGGGCGCGGGCCACCATTTGCCGCGGGCTGAACGGCTTGG
>CAZHBM010000143.1:0-1499 GCA_964529945.1 uncultured Anaerolineales bacterium
CGGGCGCGAGTCCCTTGTGTCTCCAGGAGGCGCGACCCGGACGGCGCAGGTTTTGCCCCACTCATGAAGGGGGCGTCCCGCCATTTGGGACGCCCCCGAGTCTGTCTCGTTACTTGGCCGGACTGGTGATCACCCAGCCAACGCCGGCTCCGGCGATGGGGTGTGACAGTTTTCCAGCCTCCACCTTCAGTCCTTTGGGATTGTCGGTGAAAGTGCCGTCGGTGGCCACGTTGTAATATTTGCTGCCAGCTGTGATTTGCGGGCTGCTGGCATCCAGCATTACAGGTTGGTTGAATTTCCCGATGATCATACTGGTCATGCGCGTATTTTGGACACGGAACGCGAACGCCAACACCGGTGTCTCGCCGGTCGGTGCCTTAGCGCTGAATGACGCCGGATCTGCGCCCAGGATGTCAAAGGTGACCGGGATCACGAAGGCATCCGCCGGGATGGTGACAGTGTAGGCATCAGCCGTAATGGTGATCTCTTTGCCAGGCATAATCTTCTGCGAGGCGAGCACGTTAGGGAAGCCATGTTGGCTGAAGTCAGGTGCGCCGGCCCCCACATCGGTCGGAACGACCCACCACAGGTCGATATAGTTCTGCCCATTCACGTCGCCGGGCTTCGTGTCTTGAGCGAAAGTGTAGAGCGGCATCTTGTCAATGGTAACCTGGGTTGTTCCATCTGCCCTCTGGATAGTCCCCAGCATACCGCCAAAATTAGGCGGCGCGGTGGGCGTGGTTCCGGCCGGAACGGTCAGCGCCGGCCACAGTTTAGCACAAGCATCAATACAGGCGCTTTGGTTGGGCGTATCCTTGCCAAAAGTGTAGAGTGTCATGCCTTTTGCGTCGACCAGAATACTGCCCAGCTTATCGTTGGTGGCTGTCATCACCGTTGCCGGCCCACTTCCGCTCTGGCTGCCACCCATCGTATCCGTGGCGGCTGCGGTCGTCGGATCCATACCGGCCGTTGTTGGCGTACCCATCATTTCCGTAGCTGCGGTCGTGGCCGCCGTCGTCGCTGCCGGTGTTGCATAACCACTGCACGCCGTCAGCGCGACCACCAACAATATGGCCACGCCGGCGATAATCGGTTGTAAGTGTTTCATCAGTCTCTTCTCCTTCGAGCATTTCTTCGGCTCGGCAACTAGTCTACATCCAAATTCCAATTAAATCGCCAATTGTTTGTATTCTCAGTCTGCATAATCTGTAGGCAGCTCCTCTCTCCTATTGCAGCAACTCACCTCATATATCAGCCCAAAATATCCCGTTCGATTCTTTTGGCTATGTGTCCGCCAATCCCAACAAAAGACTCTTTGTACAACCAAGATGTGATTTTAGTGTAACGGATATTTTTCCCCACGTGTATCGGGTGTTGTGCCCATACTTGTTTTATCGAGACCTCAATTTAGTGATTTGGCGCCTGTAGAAAACGCGTGTGATTGCGAAAAGTGTGCTGGTCGGCAGTGGACGATGAATCGAACCTCCTGCAACGGCCGA
>CAZHBM010000143.1:1509-8580 GCA_964529945.1 uncultured Anaerolineales bacterium
AATACGCCATCCCTTGCTTGCTGGAATAATCGTTCTTCAATCGTTCAGGGCAGACAATTTGGAAACCATAATCGAGGCCACCGGGGAGCTCCGGGCCGTATATCTCGATTCGTACCCCATGTCTGTACCGGGGTATATAGCCACAAAAGAGGCAAACATGTTATGATAGAATGGCAGGCGCAAAAAAGAGGTTTGCAGCGGCCCCCTGCCACACAATGTCCAGAACAAACCATTCGTGTGCAGATCAGCATAAATCGGGGGCGATCGGTCCCCAATTGGCGGGCCGGCCTGGTTCGGCAGCACGTTATGGTGGCTACAATCAACAACAACTCGTCACGCGCCGGTCCGCCGGCGTAGAGGAAAGGAGCGTAAGGCATGGCAGACTACAAGTATTTGATCGTTGGTGGCGGCATGACAGCTGACGCCGCCATACACGGAATAAGAGAAGTGGACCAGGAAGGCACGATCGGATTGATCGGCAAGGAGACACATCCACCTTACAATCGTCCTCTCCTGACAAAAGGCTTGTGGAAAGACAAGCGGTTTGATCAAATCTGGCGCGGCACGGAGGATTTGGATGTCACCCTCCATCTGGGGCGTGTGGCCGAGATCGTCGACGCCGACCAGAAAAGAGTGATAGACGATCAAGAGGCGATCTATACATTTGACAAGCTGTTGCTGGCCACGGGCGGCACCCCTCGCCGGCTGCCGCTGGACGGAGAGGACATTGTTTACTACCGGACGGTGGACGACTATCAGCACCTCAGGGCACATCTGAATGACAATGAGCGCTATGCTGTAATTGGTGGGGGGTTTATTGGTTCGGAAATTGCTGCCGCGCTGACTATGAATGGTAAGCAAGTGGTTCTGTTGTTTCCCGAAGAGGGAATCGGTGGAAGGCGATTCCCGGCCGACCTGGCCCTGTTTCTCAATGACTACTATCGCGAAAAAGGGGTGGACGTTCTGCCCGGTGAACTGGTAACCAACCTCGCCCAGCGCGACCATCACTCGATCTTGATCACAAAGAAAGGGTTGGAGGTCCCGGTGGATAGCGTCCTGGCCGGAATTGGCATTCACCCGAATATCGAGTTGGCGAGGGCTGCCGGCCTGAAAACCGACAATGGCATCATTGTCGACGCTTTCTTGCGCACCAGCGCTCCCGACGTATACGCCGCCGGTGACGTGGCCGCATTCTACAACCCGGCCCTCGATAGGCGTATGCGCGTCGAGCACGAGGACAATGCCAACACGATGGGCGACATTGCGGGCCGCAATATGGCCGGAGATTCGATCCCTTACAATCACCTGCCGTATTTCTACTCCGACCTGTTCGACCTGGGATACGAGGCGGTGGGAGATTTGAATCCTCAACTGGACGTTGTGGAAGACTGGACGGAGCCATTCCGCAAAGGAGTGGTCTATTACCTGAGTGACGGCCGGGTGCGCGGCGTCCTGCTGTGGAACGTGTGGGGGCAGGTGAACGCGGCCAGAAGACTGATCTCGGCTGCGGGGCCCTTTGCCGCCGGGGATTTGAAGAGGCGCCTGCCCGAATAATTCCAGGCAGGTACGGCATCGATGTTTGGTGGAAATCCGCAGGGGGTAAACCGGTCAGAATCCGGTTTACCCCCTCTTTGTTTTCGAAACAGCGTGACCATGCCTTGGACCGTGTGCGGCGAGACGAGAACTAGCGCACGGCGTAGTGCACGACGCCATTATGGACGATACGGGCCAGCTTGCCTTCAGCCCGCAAGAGCTCGAGATGAGCGAGTGTTTCGGTGACAGCCATACGGCGGGTAAACGGTGGCAGCTCATTCCAGGGAACACCCTTGGTGTTCCAGGAGATGCGGCCGGCTATGTCGTAGGCCGTCCTCGATTGGCCGGCGAAAGCGTCCACGATCTCCTGCTTGCGTTTTTCGTGATGGGCCAGTATTTCGTCCACACGCCCTGCCAAATCAGTGAACGGATCCCCGTGTCCGGGGAGGACCAGGTCTACGGGCAGGTTCTTGACGGCTGCCAGGGAGTCCAGATAGTCGGCCAACGGGTTGCTGATCGCCTGAGTGTGCATACCCACGCTGGGGGTGATGGAAGGCAAAACGTGATCGCCCGAGAATAACAGGCGACGCTCACGTTCGAACAGACAGATGTGCCCCGGTGAATGGCCCGGGGTCCAAATGATCTCAAAGTCGAACGGTCCCAGTTGCAGGTCCTCGCCACCGCAGACCAGATGGTTGGGCATGGCGACTGCGACCACGCCCAGCATCGGCAGTGACGCGCGGCTCATCTGGGGACGGTCAGAATCGGGCACACCGTTGATGCGCAGCCATTGGTTCATTTCCTCGACCAGATTCTGGTAGTCGACGTAGCGCGAATTGACGAATCCAGACTCGATTTCGTGCATGACCAATTCGGCCGAGGTGTGCGGCGCCAGGCGGCCTGCCAGGCCGTAATGATCGGGGTGGGCGTGGGTGACGACGATGTAACGCAGATCGTCGAGACCCGTGCCTGTCTCCGCGATTTGGTCTGTCAACGACTGGTAGGATTCATCTGTATTCCAGCCGGTATCGATCAGGAGGCTCCCTGAATCGGTCTTGACCAGATAGCTGTTGACATAACCCAACGGATTATTGGGGATAGGTACTTTCAACCGGTAAACGTCTGCTGCTACTTCCATGTTTTTTCCTTTCCATTCACGCGCTAAAGAACAAGTATATACCAGATCGGCATGGGCGGACAAATGCAGCCGGGCAGTGCCCAGTACAGACCGGCCGTGCCTCAAGAAGCCTCTCGGCGGTGGAAGTAGAGGTCAGGCGCTGTTTTTGCTCGGCGCCTTCAAGGTGATTATACTTTCCCCATCTGAGACCGTTTGTTACGCCATCAACGCCCGCAGGGCAGATCGGCTCGGGCAGCTATTTTTCTCTTGGGAATGGAGTGACCAGACATGGAGAAGGACAACACAAGCTCGTGGGGCACGCTGTCGGTGTGGGCCGGCGAGGAAAACAAAGACTTCTGGCAGCACGCCACGCAAGTGCCGGTGGTGCACAGTGTTTCATTTGGCTACGGCGACATGGATGAGTGGCTGCGGGTGGCGCTCGGGCAAGACGCGGGTCACATTTATGGCCGGAATACCAACCCGACCGTGGCCGTATTCGAGGAGAAGGTGCGCCAACTCGAGGCAGCCGAAGCTGCTACCAGCTTTGCCACCGGAATGGCCGCCATCAGCAATGCCTTGTTCACGTGTCTGTCACCGGGAGATCGGGTGGTATCTGTGAAGGATACTTACGGGGGCACAAACGTGATTTTCACCGAGTTTCTGCCGCGTTTGCAGGTGGACGTGGCCCTGTGTGACACGACTGACCACGAGGCCATCGAGGCCGAAATCGCGCGGGGCTGCCAGGTGCTGTATCTGGAGAGCCCGACCAACCCAACCTTGAAGGTCGTTGACCTGGCGCGGCTGGCACGCGCCGGTCACGCCATTGGCGCCGTCGTGATGGTGGACAACACCTTTGCCACCCCCATCAACCAGAGCCCGCTGGTGCTGGGCGCCGACCTGGTCATCCACAGCGCCACCAAATTCCTGGGCGGCCATGCCGATGCTTTGGGGGGAGTGGTTTGTGGCCCTGCCGACCTGGTGCAGCGCATCTACCATTTCCGTGAGATCACCGGCGCCACTCTGCATCCCATGGCGGCCTACCTGTTGTTGCGTGGTTTGAAGACATTGCATCTGAGGATCCGGCAGCAGAACGAAAGCGCTCTCAAGATCGCGCGCTTCCTGGAAAGACATCCATCGGTGAAAGCTGTGTACTACCCGGGGTTGGAGTCGCACGTTCACCACGACATTGCTGTGCGCCAGATGCGTGGGTTTGGGGGCGTTCTCAGTTTCTCACTGCAAGGTGACTTTGACGCGGTGCGGTCCTTTTTGCCGCGCCTGCACCTCGCGCACGCAGCCGCCAATCTGGGCGCAGTGGAAACGGTGGTCGGTCCGCCGGCGACGACCAGCCACGTGGAGTGTACGGCCGAGGAACGGGCGGCTATGGGGATACCGGAAGGCCTGATCCGCTACTCGGTTGGCATTGAGGATACGGACGACCTGATTGCGGACCTGGAGCAGGCGCTGGTCGGTTGACCGGCCTGGACTTTTGGCCTGACGCCGCGCCAGTCTCGGCCAAAAAAACGGCTCGCAGTGGGCGCCCACTGCGAGCCGTTTGCATCAGGTGCGGTTCAAATCAGGTTTACAGGGCTTCGGCTACCACTTCGGAGAGTGGTATTCCCCAGCCCGGTGGCTTGCCGCCCGTTCTGAAGTACATTTCCTTGAAGGCCAGTTTCATCCCATAGTAGAGGTGCCCCATACGGAACTCGCTGGTCTGCCCGCCGTACCAGGCATCTGAATGGATGTAAAACGCCTGGTGGTGGCCCATGTCACCAAAACAGACGATGGCCGGGCTGAAAGGTTCGCCGGCCTTGTCTTGACTCAGGCGACCAACGTCTTTGGCGATTTGCCGGCCCACGATACGCGCTTGTAGATCGCCGATCGATCCCAATTTGGGGACTGTCAAGGCGGCGCTGTCACCCACAGCGAAAACATGTGGGTAGTCGGGATTGCGCATATAGCGGTCGGTAAGGATAAATCCAACGTCGTCCGAGATCGGCAGTTGTTGCAGGAATGGGTGGGGTACCCAATTGGGCATAATCAGCTTGAGCTCGGCCTCGAGGCTGTCGCCACTGGTGAACTCGATGCCCTCGGCTGTCAGGCGCTTGATGTCCTGGGTCTTGTTCTTGTACTGGAAACCCATCTGTTGGGCCATGCCCAGAAACTTGGTGACAATTTCCTGGCCGGCATCTTCGGCTATGATCTCACCCGGGGTAAACAAGGTGATGTTTTGCGGCCCGCCCAGGTCATGATCCTTGAGCCAACTGGCAAGGGATAATGCCATCTCCAGTGGCGGCCCTTCGCAGGCGGCGTCGGCCAGCGGCAGCCATTCGGGTTTGCCTTTGGTGCCTTGTTTGAAGTGCGCCGATCCAATGACAATCGGACCACCTTTATAGTCGCCCTCGTGCAGATAGCGCCGGAGCTTGTTGCCGTAATAACTATCTGTGACGGTGTGGCCGTACTCACCGAAGCCCTGGATGGCAGCGTAGTCCAGTTGAGCGCCCAGGGCGATGACGAGATAATCGTAGGCGATCTTTTCCGTCGCGGCACCGGGACGCTCGGTGGGCGTGAACCAGACTTCCTTCTTGTCAACCTCGATGGCGTTAACCTGGGCCTGGATGAACTCGGTCCCCTCCCGTTCCAGGATTTTTGGCACCTGCATATGCAGCCTCTCGGCCGGGTTCTGGTTTGCCAGTACCTCAATGGGTATATTGGGAATGAAGATCAGATATGGCTTACGATCGATGACCAAGATGTCCACCGAATCGCGCGCATATTCACGCACGAAACGTGCGGCGGTCAAGCCGGCGAAGTTGTTTCCCAGAACGATTACCAGCGGTCTTCCTTTGCCTCGCATTTTATTCTCCTATATGTCTGGTCACGAAGGCTAATGTATCCCTATCTGCTCCTCACTTCTTGCCGTTGTCAGAGAGCCCCCATTCCCAGTTGCGGATTTCGGGCATATCGATACCGTAGGTGCGGACGTACTCTTTGTGGTCGAGTAGCTTGTCGCGCAGCCATTGCTTGGTGTAGGCGGCACGCGAGCCCAGCCCGGGTACACGATCGATGACATCGCCCACCAGGTGGAAGCGGTCCAGTTCGTTCAATACGACCATATCGAAGGGTGTTGTGGTCGTGCCTTCCTCCTTGTAGCCGCGCACATGTAATCGCTCCTGGTTAGACCGGCGATAACTCAGCCGATGGATCAACCAGGGATATCCGTGGAAGGCAAAAATGATGGGTTTGTCTTTGGTGAACAGGACGTCAAAGTCTTTGTCACTCAGCCCGTGCGGGTGCTCACTTTTTGGCTGCAGCGTCATCAGATCCACGACGTTGATGACACGCACCTTCAGCTCGGGGAAACGCTGGCGCAGAATTTCTACGGCCGCCAGTGTCTCCAGCGTAGGTACGTCGCCGGCGCAGGCCATGACCACGTCCGGATCGCCGTCCGTATCATTGCTGGCCCATTCCCACATACCCAGCCCGGCGGTGCAGTGTTTGACGGCGGCATCCATGTCCAGCCACTGCAATTCGGGTTGCTTGCCGGCCACAATTACATTGACATAATCACGACTGCGCAGACAGTGATCGGTGACTGACAGCAGGGTGTTGGCATCGGGCGGCAGATAAACGCGCACGATGTCGGCTTTCTTGTTGACGACGTGGCCGATGAAACCCGGATCCTGATGGCTGAAGCCGTTGTGGTCCTGTCGCCAGACGTGCGAGGTGAGCAGATACGTCAGTGACGCGATAGGTTGGCGCCAGGGGATCTCCTTGGAGACCTTCAACCATTTGGCGTGCTGGTTGAACATCGAGTCGACGATGTGTATGAAGGCTTCGTAACATAGGAACAGGCCGTGGCGCCCGGTAAGCAGGTAGCCTTCGAGCCAGCCTTCACATTGGTGTTCGCTCAACATCTCCATCACGCGTCCGTCAGGCGAGACGTGGTCGTCCGTTTTCAGAATCTTGGCCGTCGATTCCCGATCTGTGATGTCGAATAGGTGTGTCAGCCGGTTGGACGACGTTTCGTCGGGACTGAAGACGCGGAAATTGCGCTCGTCCCAGTTCAATTTCATCACGTCACGCACAAATTCTCCCATCACACGCGTGGCCTCGGCCCGGACGGTGCCCGGTTGCGGCACGTCCACCGCATAGTCCTGGAAATCGGGCATGCGCAAATCGTGCAGCAGCAGACCGCCATTGGCGTGCGGATTGGCACCCATACGGCGAGCGCCTTTGGGGGCCAGTTCGGCCAATTCTGGCACCAACTTGCCGCTCTTGTCGAAGAGCTCTTCCGGTTTGTAGCTCTTCATCCACGCCTCAAGCATCTTCAGATGTTCCGGCTTGGTCTCAAATTCGGCCAACGGTACCTGGTGCGCGCGCCATGTACCTTCGACAGGCAGGCCGTCGACCTCTTTCGGGCC
>CAZHBM010000144.1:0-6956 GCA_964529945.1 uncultured Anaerolineales bacterium
CTATCTCGGCAATATTATGTCAACTCTTTTCGGCCGGGTATATGCTGATTGCCGGCAGATCGAAGCGGCGGGCCTGGCAACTTCCTCCGCTGAGGGGATTGGGCTTTGACCGAATGCTGGCTTTCTCCTACAATGACGTTGCTTACCTTGATCTTATTGCCAGCTTATTCCGGAGCCGTCTGTGACAACACCAGTGCGCCACCAATATCTGCAGATTAAGAAGCAGTATCCAGAGGCGATCGTCTTCTTCCGGCTGGGTGACTTCTACGAAACCTTCGACGAGGACGCCGGTATCGTTGCGGAAATCTGTGATATTGCGCTCACCTCACGCCCTATTGGCAAGAATCAGCGTGTTCCCCTGGCCGGTGTACCCTATCATTCGGCCGATGGGTACATTGCCCGCCTTGTTGCCGCCGGCTACAAGGTGGCCATTGTGGAGCAGGTTGGCGGCGGGGTGTCGAGCCACTTGCGCAGCCAGATGAGCCGTGGTGCACCCGAAAGAAACGCCGAGGAGTCGAAAACCCGTGGCCTGGTGCATCGTGAGGTTGTAAGAGTGGTGACACCCGGCACCGTCGTGGAGCCGGCCCTGCTGGACGCCCGTCGGAACAACTACCTCACGGCTGTGGTTCTTGAGGCTGACAGGGCCGGACTGGCCTATGCCGATGTCTCCACCGGCGAGTTCAAAGCCACCCAAATGCGGGATGGTGTGGGCTACGCTAAACTGCAGGAAGAACTGGCCCGGCTGCAACCGTCGGAAATACTGATCTGCCAGAGCGAGCCCGACTCCTTTGTGGCGACCGTATCAAATGGCGATCAGTCCATCGCCACCCGGTTCGAGGACTGGCATTTCGCCGTGGAGACAGCCCGCCAGGCGCTTCTCGACCAATTTGGCGTTGCCACCCTGGACGGCTTTGGACTGCAGGGCAAGCCGCTGGCCATTCGAGCTGCCGGAGCCATCGTCCAGTACCTGGAAGCCACCCAGAAATCAAGCCTGTCTAACCTGACCTCGTTGGCCAGTTACAGTACCGACCATTACATGACCCTGGACGCTGCCACCCGGCGCAATTTGGAGCTTACACAGACTATACGGTCAGGGTCCGTGAACGGGTCACTCCTGGGTGTGTTGGATCACACGGTGACGCCCATGGGGGCACGCATGTTGCGAGGTTGGATCCAGCAGCCGCTGATGGTGGTCGAAAGCATCGATCGGCGGCTGGAGGCCGTGCAGTTGCTGGTGGATAATACGCCGGCCAGGAAAGATTTGGCCGCGTCTCTAAAGCAAGTGGCCGACCTGGAAAGGCTCGTTAATCGCGCCGTCCAGGGTATCGTTCGCCCGCGCGAGCTTTTGTCGCTGGCCAGGAGCCTGATGGCTGTGCCGCACGTCAAGGAGATCCTGGCGGAGATCATTCCTGGGGGCGCTACCTCTTCCTCCCCCGGCGACGCGCTTCCGCTCATGGCCCAGATACAGGCCGGCCTGGATCCGTGCCTGGATACCGTTGACCTGATCTCGTCCGCGATCGCTGAGGATCCGCCGGCTGTTCCCAGTGCGCCCGGCGTCATTCGGCGCGGTTTCTCCGAGGAATTGGACGCCGTGATGACTTCCGCGCGCGACGCCAAGGCCTGGGTCGCCAACCTGGAGCAAAGCGAGCGCAAACGGTTGGGAATCAAGAACCTGAAGGTCAGCTTCAATAAGGTATTCGGGTACTACATAGAGATCAGCAAGAGCAACCTGTCGACCGTGCCACCTGAGTACATTCGCAAGCAGACGCTGGTAAACGCTGAACGTTTCATTACCCCGGAATTGAAGGAATATGAGGCCCTTATTCTGAATGCAGAGGAACGGCAGGCGGACATCGAAGTGCGTGTCTTTCGCGAGGTCTGCGATCGGGTGGCAGCCGTCAGCGCCCAGTTGGCTGCCAATGCGCAAGCGATCGCCTACTTGGACGCCTGCACATCGCTGGCCGAAACGGCGGTCTTGTACGGTTATGTGCGTCCTGAGCTGTCCGAAGACCGGCTGATCGAGATAAAGAATGGGCGGCATCCGGTGGTCGAACAGCTCAAAGTGGACGGTGTCGTGCAGCCCTTCGTGCCTAACGACGTACGGTTATCCGGCGAGGAACTCATATTGGTGATTACCGGCCCCAATATGAGCGGTAAGTCCACCTACCTGAGGCAGGTTGCACTGGTCGTGTTGATGGCCCAAATCGGTTCGTTTGTGCCGGCTGAGCGGGCGCACATCGGGCTGGTCGACCGCATTTTCACGCGCATTGGCGCCGAGGACATTATTCACGCCGGGCAGTCAACCTTTATGGTTGAAATGGTCGAGACGGCCAACATCTTGAACCATGCCACGTCGCGTAGCCTGCTCATTCTTGACGAAATCGGCCGTGGGACCAGCACCTATGACGGCCTGTCTATCGCCTGGTCGGTAATTGAGTACATTCACAATCACCCCCAACTACGGGCGCGCACACTGTTTGCCACCCATTATCACGAGTTGACCGATTTGGCCGACCTGTTGCCGAAAGTGTTGAATTACAGCGTGGCTGTGTCCGAGCAAGGCGACCAGGTGGTTTTCCTGCACAAGATCATTCCCGGCGGGGCCGACCGGAGTTATGGAATTCACGTGGCACAACTGGCCGGATTACCGCGCGCGGTCGTTCGCCGGGCCGAGGAAATCTTGGACCGGCTGGAAAGCGAAGCGTCACGCAGCCCACTGACTCCTGAGCACGGCGGTCGGCTGGCAAAGCGGAGTTGCGTGCAGCAGTTACCCTTATTCTTGCCCGACACTCATCCCGCGGTCAAAGCTCTGAAAGAGCTCGACGTGAACAGCCTGACCCCATTAGAAGCGATCAGCAAGCTGTACGACCTGCAGCACCAAGTTGAAGCGGATGAGTAGACTTACCCACAAGGCTTTCGTCCCAGGTACTGGATGCGGGACGATAAGAACCGGCCAACACTGGATGTAGCCTCTTGTGCCATACCTTTTGATGGAGGGAACGGACAATGTCCAAAACGGGAAGATTTGTACAACGTGTGTTGCCAGTATTCTTGTTTGTGTTGCTCGTGGTGGTTGCGACCGGTTGCACGGTGGGGCCGAAGGCGACAGAAGTCGCCAGTGCCCCTACCGTCAGCTTGATGAGTCCTGCCGCCGGCGAGACATTTGACGCCAATGCAGCCATTTCCATCAGCAGCACTTCCATAAGTCCCACTGGCATTCAACGTGTGGAGTTGTGGGTGGATGGGGTGCTCACCCGGGTGGATGTCAACCCCAAAAACGATTCGCCCTACATTGTCTCACAACCGTGGCAAAGCGATCAGGTAGGCAGTCACGTGATCCAGGTCAAGGCCTTCGACGAGCGCGGATCGGTGGGCGAGTCACAGCCGGTGGCCATCACCATCATGGCGCCGCCTATCACCGAAGAAGCCACGGCTGAAGCCTCGTCCACGCCTACTGAGATGGCACAGACGGCTTCCACCCCGACACCCGAGACATTGCTGCCCACATGGACGCCGACGGTGGCCCCTTCGACGACAACCCAGCCACCTACACCGTCGCCTACGGTCACAATCCAGCCCGTCTGCACGCCGCCTGCCTGTCAGGCCGGTGAACTGTACTACTGCCCCGGCACCTGTACGGGTGGATGTGGCACGCAGTGTGCCACACCGACGCCGGGTCCCACGCCAACGGCGCCCAATTTCCAGCCGACGGGTATCGAGCCTCACCAGGTACTGAAATCAGTTTGGGAAAAACCCGAGGTCAGGGCCTATCTCGGTTACCCAACCAGCGCCGCCAGCGACGACCGCCAGTACGCCAAGCAGTATTTCGAGCACGGCTACATGTATTGGTGGAGCCGTCCCGACGGCCCGGGGCTGATCTGGGTGGTCGAGATGCCGGACCCTGGGGCCAATTTCGGCTATCGCTGGCAGGGACCCTTTGACGACACCTGGGATGGTGGGGACAAATACTCCTGCGACGCGGCGAAAAATAATCCCTACGGCCCCGTTTCCGGCTTTGGAAAACTGTGGTGCGATCACCCGGCTATCGCCCAGGCGATTGGAGCTGCCCGCGAGAATGAGCAAGGAACGGGCGACTCGGCGAATTACGGCGTGATTCAACTCTTTCAAGGGGGCGTCATGCTTTATAGCCCGCTGGACCGCCAAGTGTGGGTGTTACTTAATGGCGGTATGTGGCAACGGCACACCATATAGCTTATCGGGAACAACGAAACGGGGCATCCGTCGGGATGCCCCGTTAATTTTTCCATCCGTGTGTCGGGCGGGAAACAAGCGCTCCAGCCTTTTGGCGATCATTTTCGGCACGAGGGGCTTTTCCTGATACTCTACGCGCTTGAGTGCGGCCTGAAAAGCCAGTTCCATAGCTGTCGGGACAGGTTCCTCTTTAGATGCGGACGCGTCTTCCGATACAGCCGGTTGCGACTGCGGTGGCGGGGCGACGTGGAAGAAATCCTTGGTTGACAGGTCCACCTTGCGCACCTTACGATCAACGTTCAACACCTTGACGTCGATTTTGTCGCCAATGGACACAATTTCTTCGGGGGAGCTAATGTAGCCATCCGCCAGTTGGGAGATGTGTATCATTCCATCACGGCCTGTGCCGATATCAACAAAGACTCCGTAAGGCTCGATGCGCGTTACCACACCCTTCAAGACGGTGTCAGGCTTGAGGTCCTTCAGGCTCACGCTGGGTGGTCTAACCATTGTCAGGCTAATCCGGCCGCGTTTCTTATCGACCTTCTTAACCCATACCTGAACCTGATCGCCGACCTTGACGACATCCGACACTTTCTCAACGCGCCGGCGAGACAGTTGAGAGATATGTACCAGCCCCTGGGGACCTACCCCGACGTCGACAAAAGCACCAAAATCAGTGATGCTCTTAACCTCGCCGGTCAGTTCCATCCCCGGCTCAAGGTCGCCGATCGACATCATCTCCGATTGGGAATCGTCGGTGCTTGGGGTCTCCTCAGTGGCGTTTTCAGTGGTTTCGGATGTGTCGAGTGCAGATATTGCCATTTCTTGATCAGTCATGAGTTCCCTCCTTAAACAACACACAATGGATGATTATACCACCCCCCTACCTGACTGGCAAATACTGCTGCCGGCAATCGATGCGCGATGGCACGGGTGTCTTCCATTTGTTCAGGAGAAACTGGACTGACCCGAAGCTTGGCTGCGAGGCGGGTTCGTGAGCGACCTCACATATGTACTGTCTATTGTCTCTTGCGGGTGGAAGACCGTCCACCGACAAGAAATATACCGGCCACCGACTCGTATGGCCATCTACCGTGAAAATCGGACACACCCCGATGGCATAATCAGGTTGACCTTTTGCCTGCAGTTGATGTACACTCAGTTGCGATTTGTGAATTGTATCGGTGGTGAGGAATGGAAATGACGATACCTATTTCAACGATATTGCTTGGGCTGGCGGCAATCGCATTCTTGTGCATTGTCGTCCTGCTCGTTGTGCGTTTGGCCCGCGGCGGCCGGAGACGGGCCGAGAAGGCCGCGCCCCCGGTGGGCACCGTAGCCCCCTCTCTTGAATCACCTGATGGGGCCATGTTCTTCCCCTTGAACCTGGAAGCCGGCCGGCAGTTGCTCATCGGCCGTGGCCCGGACACGGAGGGACTTGACATACAGATTCCTGCAACAGCCGCCCAGGCTGGCACAGTCTCCCTGCGGCACGCGCGTATTTATTACGACGAGAGATGTGGACACGCAGTGATTGAGGATCTTGGCAGCACCAACGGTGTCTTCGTCAACGGTCGCCGGGCACCGCGTAAGAACCTTCTTAAAGATCGTTGGACTGTGGGGTTGGGTAATCTGACCTTGATTTACCGCGACGGCAAGTCGGACACCGGCCCGGTCGGATCGATTTCCTACACGGACTCACAAGGAGCAGCCTCGTGAAGCCTACCGAAAAGGACCTGGTGGTTGAGGAACAAGCGACGATGCCGGTTGTCCCCATAGCCAATGTGGAGTTCGAGCCGTTGCCGCAAGGGGCATTCGTCGACCATGAGACGTACTATATCACCAACTTGTGCCAGCAAGGTGAAGACCACAACGTGTATAGTGCGGAACAAGTAGAGACGACCCTGACCTGCCCTAACCCGGCTTGCGGACAGGACCAGAATCCGGCCGGAAGCGATATGTGTCCCGATTGTGGCGCTTCCCTGTCTGGCGTTGTGTCCATTCATCAAAAATACACGCTGCACGAGTTTCGCCTGGCATCCCCTTTGGTCATCGCTGCCAAGGTTGCCAAGCTGAACATGCAGATTCCCGGTCTCGTCCCCTATCGCTATTTCTCCGAAGCGCCGTATGGTGGTCGTGAGCGACACTATCTGCTCCTGCCCGATCCTTTGCCAGTATTGGCCGACCAGGTGGGCACGCCGCAGAAGGCCGCCCGAGCTTTGGATTGGGGAGCACAACTGGCCGATAGTATGGCATTCCTGCACCAGCACGGAATTGGTTGGGCCCAAATCGAGCCATCCAAGATTGCGTTACGGGACCGGCAGGCCCTGTGGGTGGATCTGACGGCCGCCCGCTATCTTTCCGAAGACGAGGACGAGGCCGGCCTGCAGCGACAGAAAGACGTCCAGGATCTGACACGCACAATTCTTTATCTTGTGACAGGACAGACCGAGTTTTCCGAGGATTCGGAACAGTTGCCGCCTGCGGCCGTCGAG
This sequence comes from uncultured Anaerolineales bacterium, assembly GCA_964529945.1. Lineage (GTDB taxonomy): Bacteria > Chloroflexota > Anaerolineae > 4572-78 > NAK82 > CAZHBM01. The sequence goes on from CAZHBM010000144.1 coordinate 6,711, forward strand.
GTATTCCGCAAAATCGTGGGTCCCGACCAGGCAAACGGCGGCAGTGCCACTGCGCTTTCGCGGTTGTTCCGTTCGGCAATTGACGCTGTGCGGCGGCCGGAAGCGATTTTTTTCCGGCTGGGACATAGTACGGATGTGGGCAAGGTCAGGGATCTGAACGAAGACAGTCTGCTCTCGTTGCGTCTCGATCACGTGCACCGTTCCATTAGCCGGCCCATCAGCCGGTTGGCCGTCGCGGATGGGATG
>CAZHBM010000144.1:6966-8530 GCA_964529945.1 uncultured Anaerolineales bacterium
ATATCGCCAGTGGCCTGGTCATCGACACCATCGCGGAACGTATGGTTTCGCAGATGTTAATCCCTTACTTGAACGGCAATAAGAACCTGGAAGACTTCAAAGCCCGTCAATGGTTGGCGAGTGCGATCGAGGATGCCAATCAGGCCGTCTTCGAACACCGGCAGTCCGCCCAAACAAATATGGGGACGACCCTGGTTGTAGTTCTGGCGATAGGCAACGTTGCTTACCTGGCCAATGTCGGTGACAGCCGGGCCTATCTCATCAACGAAAGCGCCATACGTCAGATCACTGTCGATCATTCGTTGGTGGAGAGATTGGTGGCTGCCGGACAGATTACGCCCGACGAAGCTCGCGTACATCCCCAGCGTAATGTGATCTACCGGACTTTGGGAGACCAACAGGAAGTGGAGATTGATTACTTCACCCAAGAACTTGCCAGCGGCGATCGCTTGCTGCTGTGCAGCGACGGCCTGACCGGAAAGTTGGAGGATCAAGACGTGTGGCAGATTGTGCTGGATAGCACTTCTCCCCAAGATGCTTGCCAACGACTCGTTCAAGCTGCCAATGACCGTGGCGGTGAGGACAATACGACGGTCATTATCTTGATGGTGCGCTGATCGATGCCAATCGTCACCTGGACGTACTGCGGAACTGAGGGTTTATGGCCAGCCTAGTCGGCAAGACAGTCGGCGGCTACCGCCTGGTCGAGGAGGTTGGCAAAGGCGGAATGGCGGCCGTCTATAAGGCCTACCAGGCTGGACTGGACCGCTGGGTGGCCGTCAAGGTGCTCGATCCTCTTTACACCGTCAACAATGCTGAGACGATTGCGCGTTTCCGCCAGGAAGCGAAGGCAATCGCGGCCCTTCGACATCCCAACATCCTTACGATTTATGACTACGGGGCCCAGGATGGGCTGGAGTATTTCGTCACCGAATATGTCGAACGCGGGACATTGAAGGATTGCCTGTTTTCCCAACCCATTGAGGTGAACCGTGCCGTTGTGCTGGCGGTGGGTATCGCGGAAGCGTTGGCCTTTGCCCACGGTCACGAGGTTGTTCACCGGGACGTCAAACCGGCCAATGTTCTGCTGGCCGGAGATACCTGGCCGCTTCTGGCCGATTTTGGGCTGGTGAAGTTGCTTCAGGATCGTCAGGGACTGACCGAATCGGGCATTACCTTGGGCACGCCTGAGTATACCGCCCCCGAGCAGGCTTTGGGCGAGGCCGTGGACCACCGCACCGACATCTACAGCTTGGGCATCGTGCTCTTCGAAATGATCACCGGCCGCCCGCCGTTTCGGGCGGAGAAACCTTTTGACGTGTTGTTGATGCACCTCAACCAAAGAGCGCCACGCCCGTCGGTTGTGGTCCCGGCCGAGGCTGAGTTGCCGGAGGCCCTCGACAACCTGATAGTCAAGATGTTGGCCAAGGATCCGGCCGATCGCCACCAACTGACTTCGCACGTGGTGGCCGATCTCAAGGCGATCCTGGCCGGCGGACCGGGTACACGGCCTGTCGCGGCGGAGAAGCCACAGTTGCCGGTGAAGGACGGCGGTGCACTTGAG
>CAZHBM010000145.1:0-6100 GCA_964529945.1 uncultured Anaerolineales bacterium
TATCTGCACCACGAGGGCGTGTGCTGCGTGCCCGAATACGCCGGCGCACTGGTCAACCTGGGCCGGCGCTTCAAGGTGCGCAGCGGCACCTTCGCCGACCCACGCCTGCAGCGCGAACTGCAGGCCGATTTTAGCGGGGCGGCCGCCGCGTCTTTCTTTAAGCAGATGAACGTCGGTCTAATCGGCCAGGTCTACACCCACATGAGCGATATGCCCATCGATGAGCACCGCCTGCTGCGGGCCACCGGCAAGATGCTGGTCCGGCCCGAAGTCGAGGCGGTGGAAAATGCCTTCCAGCGGGTCACGCCGGCCCAGGTGAAGGACATGCTGGCTCAGTTCCGGCAGATGTACCAGGTCGACGAGACCGTCACCGACGAGCACATGCAGTTGTCGGCCCAGATCGCCGTGGCCTACGACGAGATCGTCACCCGGCACGACCTGTACGCCTTCGGCTTCTACTGGTGGGGTGAAAGGGAGCTGATGACCCTGCTGCGCTCCCAGGCCGGACTGGCCGTCTCGCGGCTGACCGCGCTGGGCCGGCCGGGCGTGACCGAGGGCGACGTCAAATCGGCGCTGGCGGTCAAGGTTCTCGACCTGCTGGGCGCCGGCGGAATGTTCGTCGAGTTCTTCTCCATGGACTTCGACGAGGACTTTATCCTAATGGGCCACGACGGCCCGAGCAACGTCAATATGGCCGCCGGGCGGCCAAGGCTGACGCACCTGGACGTGCACCACGGCAAGTCGGGCCACGGGCTGGGCATCGATTTCAACATCCAGCCCGGACCGGTCACCCTGCTCAACCTGACCCAGTTCGACGCCGGCGACACCTTCAAGTTGATCTACTCGGTCGGCGAGGCGGTTCCCGGCCCGATCCTGAGCATCGGCAACCCCAACTGCCGCATCCGCGTTTGCCGGCCGATCCACGAGTTTATCGACGCCTGGTGCCAGCAGGGTCCGTCACACCACATCGCCCTCGGCCTGGGTGACCAGAGCCAGGCGCTGGAGGCCTTCGCCGAGGCCATGCACTTCCGCACGGCGCGGGTATGACGACACGGTGCAGCGCCTGTCGCAAATTCTCGTAGCTGAAACAGAGTAAGCCGCGACCCGGCGCTTAAGTGCGGTGAGGAACCAGCCTTTTTTAAGCCGCACGAAACGCGGGGGGACACACCTCGCCAATGAAGGCTGCGTCCCAAATCTTTTTACGCATACAATCAGGTGGTGTTTCCATTTATCGTGGCGGAAGCTCTTCCCCCCACGAGAAATGGAAAAGCGATAAAACCGGCCGCCGACTTTTTTGGCCATCTGCAAGAAAATGGGACACATCCCACAGTCGAGAATTGATTGACATATGATTGTGGATGTGATATCATGATGGCGGCCTAAGAGAATTACACTGTGTCGCTTCTCGCGGATGAAAGGAGGGGCATTTCGCCATGGCATCTCGAACGGAACAGATGGTTGCTCGACTTAAGGAACTGCAGGCCGGCACCGCCGACATCGAGGCTTCGGCCGTGGTCAGCGTCGACGGCCTGATTATGGCCTCCTCCTTACCGGCCGACGTAGAGGAAGATCGCGTATCGGCTATGTCGGCCGCTATGCTGTCGCTGGGTGAGCGCATTGCCAGCGAACTCGGCCGCGGCAACCTGGACCAGGTGTTCATTCGTGGCAGCAAAGGTTACGTGGTGCTGATGTCCGTCGGCGAAGAGGCGGTGCTGACCGCCCTGGCGCGCACCGAGGCCAAGCTGGGCCTGGTCTTCCTGGACATGAAGCGGGCCGCCGCCGACCTGGAGCGGCTGGTCTGAACGACAACCCGTTAGAATCTCAAAAGCCCCCTGCCGCGCGGCAGAGGGCTTTTCTTTTTTTGTGTAGCGGCCTTACGACCGGCGTTTGAACACCTTGCCGGGCAGAATCTGGCGCCACAGGCTAGGCCGTTCGATCTTGGGCGCCTCGGGCATATCGGAGAAATTGCGCCGGCGGTCCTTGAGCCATTGCAGCCGCTCCTCCACCGCCTGCCGGCTGCGCGCCGCCAACTCGTCAGCGTTATCATCAACCACCAACTGGCGCACTTCCTGCAACTGCTTTATATAGGCGTCGATCCAGCGCATCACGTTCTCGCGGTTGGCCAGCAACGTCTGGCTGACGGCCTCGGGCGTCTCGACCAGCAGCCCGCTCAGGGTGTCGAAATTGCTGCCGGCGAACTTGCGCACCTCGCGCCAGCCGGGTTCCCGGGTAACGCCCGAAACCAGCGCCAGGGCCAGGGCCAGCGGCAGGTGGCTGGCGCCGGCCATCAGGCCGTCGTGTTCGGCGGGGTCCAAATAGTAGGGCTGGGCACCCATCAGGTTGACCAGGCTGCTGACCAGGCCGACGGCGTCGGGATGGGTGCCGGGCGCCGGCGTGATGCAGTAGATGCCGCCGGTGAAGGCGTCGGCACGGGCCTCTTCCGGGCCACCGGTCTCGTTCTGGATCATCGGGTTGCCGCCCACATAGTTGACGGTTTCGGGCAATAGGGCCTGGGCCCATTCCATCACCGGTTGCTTCAGGCTGGCGGTGTCGGTCACCACACAGCCGTCGGCCAGAACCGGGGCAATCAGCCGCAGCGTCTCCTCGACTTCGCTGAGTGGGATGGCCAGGACGACCATATCGGCACCCTCGCAGGCGTTGAGCAGGTTCCAGTCGACCTTATCAACCGCCTGCTTGTGCCGGGCCAGACCGGCCGTTTCCGGGTTCTTGTCATGACCGACGACGGTGATGTCGGCGTCGGCCGCCTTAATCGCCAGGCCGATGGAACTGCCGATGAAGCCCGTGCCGATGATGGTAATTTGGACGTTGTCACTCACGATCAGACTCTCTCCTGCCTTAGACCAACAGGCCGACAATGAACTGGGTCGGCGCCATAACCAGGGTGGTGAAAATACCGCCGGCCAGGAAGATCAGCACCAGCAAAATGACCGGACCAATGACCGAAAAGCGATTGAGCGATTGGGCGGTCGAATCGGGCACCAGGCTGGTCAGAATGTTGAAACCGTCCAGCGGTGGGATGGGGAACAGGTTGAAGACCATCAGGATAACGTTGAGCCAGATGAAGACGTAGGCCAACTGCTCCGGATTGGGAATCAGGCTGGACGAATACAGCGCCGGGAAGGCGCCCATTCGGAAGGGAATGGCCACCAGGATGGCCAGCAGCAGGTTGGAGGCCGGCCCGGCGACCGAGACCACCGCCATACCTTGCCGGCCGGTACGCAGGTTGTCGACGTTGACCGGCGTGGGCCTGGCCCAGCCGAAGCCGACCGCCAGCACCATCACGCTGCCCAGCAGGTCGAGGTGGCGGCGCGGGTCGAGGGACAGCCGGCCCTGGTTCTTGGCGGTCGGGTCGCCCAACTGGTAGGCCGTCCAGGCATGGGCGAACTCATGGACGGTGAAGGCGATCACCAGGCAGATGGCGAAGGCCACCGTCTGGGCCAGCGACCGGCCGACCAGGAAATTCTGGATGAAGGTGATCAAGAAGAAGGCGATGATCGGGCTAAGGTCGAAGGCGCCCACCCGGGTGTACCGCGACAACGGCACCAGAATCGGGTCGGTGATCTGGTACAGCAGGCGAAAAATCGGGTTGCCGGGGTCGACGTGAATGCCCAACATGGGCAGCCAGGACACCAGCACCCGCGCCAGGATGAGCCACTTAAGGACCTCCAATATGTAGTAAATGATCTGCAGCAGCGTATCCAACAACTAGACTCCTTTGGGGAGGCGGCCGCTATTGGGCCACCTCGATGTCGACGAAGGACGTCATGCCCCAACGCAGCGGCGCATCCTGAGCGTCGAGCAGCTTGATGGTCACGGTATAGGTAATGTCACCGCGCTTGGTCTCGGACTTGGGCCGGATGTCGGTCACCACGCCCTCGAAGGTCTCGCCGGGCAGCGCGTCGACGGTCACTTTGACCGGTTGGCCGACGGCCACGGCGACGATGTCGATCTCGCTCAGGTCGTCGGTCTTGACGTACCAGATGGAGGTGTCGGCCAGGCTGATCACCGGCACGCCGGTGGAGACAAACTGCCCCGCGTCGATGGTGATTTCGGCCACCGTGCCGGCGAACGGTGCCGCCAGGTCGTAGTCGGCCAGGCGCTCCTGGGCCTGGGTCAGGTTGGTCTGGGCCGATTCCAGCCCGGCCTGGGCCACCGCTTGCCCGGCCTCGGCCTGGGCCACGCCCTCGCGCGCCTGGGCCACCTGGGCTTCGGAGATGGCGACGTCTTCGGCCGTCGGGCCGGCCTCGGTCACCGCCAGGGCGGCCTCGGCCTGCTTGACCTGCGAACGGGCCACGGCGATTTCCTCGGCCGTCGGGCCGTTCACCAGACGTTCGTAATCGGACTGGGCGGCTTTGAAGTCCAACGTGGCCTGCTCCAGGGCCAGCGCCTGGGGCGTTTCGCTGACGTCGCCCGACCACGACACGCGGTCGTATTCACTTTGCGCCTGGCGCAGGACGGCTTCGACCTTGAGCAGTTGGGCCGAGGCGGCCTGGATGTCCTCCGGGCGGGCTTTTGCCGTTACCTGGGCCAATTGGGCTTTGGCCGTCTCGACGGCCGCTTCGGCCTGGGCGACGGCCTGCTGGGTGGCGCCGGCCTTCACCTTGGCCAGTTGCGCCTCGGCGCTGGCCAGGCTGGCACGGGCGCTTTCGACGCCGGCGGCCGCCTGTTCCAGGTTGGCCTCGGCCTGGCGCACCGATACCTGGGCCTGGTCGACCAACATCTGCTGGTCGCTCTTGTCCAGGCTGGCCAACACCTGGCCGGCCTGCACCAAATCACCCTCGACGACCAGGATTTCCAACACGCGACCGCTGGCCTTAAAGGCCAGGTCGGCCTTCTGGCGCGGCTGCACGTAAGCCTCGGCCGAGACAACCTGCGAGGTCTGGGGTGAAAAATCCACCGGCACGGGCGTGGGCGTGGGAGCAACCGGCGCCAGAAACTGTTGGTAGCCCACGAATACTATCGCTGCCACGATTACAACTGCCACAATTATGATTATCGCTCGCTTCACGTCCGTTTCCTTTCCGCTGCTACATCAAGGCGTCATAGCTGAGGTACCGACCGGCAGCCAGAGCAAGAGCTGCCGCAATCGGCAAACATTCATGTCTACGAACGTTCGCCGGGAAAGTTGCGCCCGGGCGCAGCCCTTGGCGGGTGATTGCCTGCCGGAGACCCGGGTTCGGCTTCGGCCAGATAGGCCTCCATAAGCGTGACCAATTCGTTCAAGATCATAGCCGTAGCGCCCCACACCATCCAATTCTGGAAATCGAAGACGGGCACACGCCGCAACTCGACGAGTTCACGGTCGGGCCAGTATTCGATGCGACGATTGGCCGGCACCAGCAGCGCCTGCAGGGGCACTTCCAGGATGGCCGCCACCTCACCGGTTTGCGGTCGGAACTGGGGTGTGAACGGAACGTAACCGATGAAGGGATGGACGCAATAGTTACTGGGCACGACGTAGAAGGGCGACAGCCGGCCGACAACCTGTACCTTCTCGGCCGGCACGGCCAGCTCCTCGTTGGCCTCGCGCAGGGCGGTTTGCAGCAGCGTCTCGTGATCGTCCTGGGCGCCGCCGGGCAGCGAAATTTGCCCGCGGTGGTTGGCCAGGTGCTCGCTGCGGCGGGTGAGCACAAAATGTAACCGCTCGCGGTTTGGATAGAGCAGGATCAGCACAGCACTTAATCGCGGCGTCGCCGGCGGATTGGCAAACCTTTCGGCGTAGCGAGGCGGGATTTGCGGCGCCATCTTCATTTGCGCCGGCCGGCCCGGCAATGGGCGATGGAGCATGGCCCGAACGTCTTCCAGGGAAAATAAATATCCGTTGTCGCTTGCCTCAGCCATACCTCACCAACCACCCACCTTGCTGCGTTTGTCTGTACCTGGGTACAAAAATAGTCGCCCGCTCATTTTCGTACCCACAAAGTTACCACGATTCAGCGTTGGGAGCAACTGGAAGCCGGCAGCAGGATGTGTCCCAGTTTCTTGGTAAAGACCACGTCAGCGGGCCGGTTGTTCACAGTCTCGCCATAAGCGGAACGGATCGCCGGTGCCATCCCGGTGTAGCCGGCGCGACCAATCG
>CAZHBM010000145.1:6200-8493 GCA_964529945.1 uncultured Anaerolineales bacterium
CCATAAGCGGAACGGATCGCCGGTGCCATCCCGGTGTAGCCGGCGCGACCAATCGTGGATTGATTGCGAGTTACCAGCGGTGTGGGACAGGTCTTGCTCGTTGGGGATCAAGCAACGAATTGGTCGAGCGCAAGAGTAACAGCCGACCGGCCGGAGACGACAAAAAACCCCCCGGGCGCCCGGGAGGATGGCTTGCTGCGCAGCGACGACGAAAGAGCGCCGTGTCTATCGCGTCATATGATATGTGGAAGACGGAGACCATGCGTCCAGCGTCCGGCGCACACTGCGCGCCAGCTCGATCGCGCTGAAAGGCTTCTGCAGGAAATTTACGTGTGACACGAGCAGGTCGTGCCTGGCAGCGACCTCGTCCGAATAGCCGGACATAAACAATATCTTGATTTGTGGATGGGTGCGTTGCAGGCTGTCGGCCAGGTCCTTGCCGTTCATTCCGGGCATCACCAGGTCGGTGACCAGCAGGTCGATCGGCTGGTCGCTGCCGTTGAGGTTCTGCAATCCCTCGGCGCCATTAGCCGCCGTGACCACCTTGTAATGCAGATTGCGCAGAATGGTTTCTGCCAACCCGCGCACGCCGGCGTCGTCTTCGACCAGCAGGACCGTTTCACCCCCACCGGTGCTCGACTCCTGGCTGGGTTGGCTGGCCTGTTCACCGGCCTGCAAAACCCGCGGCAAGTAGATATTGAAGGTCGTGCCCAGCCCGACTTCACTATAGACCCAGATGGTGCCACCGGCCTGCTTGACGATGCCGTACACCGACGCCAACCCCAAACCGGTGCCCTTACCTTCCCCTTTGGTGGTGAAGAAGGGCTCGAAGATGTGGCTCCTGACCTCCTCGGTCATACCCTGGCCGGTGTCACTGACCACCAGCAACACGTGATCGCCGGTCTGGCTCTCCAGGTGGCTGGCGACGTAAGATGCATCCAGGACGACAGGATGGGTCTCAACCCGCAGCTTTCCGCCGCCGGGCATAGCGTCGCGGGCGTTGATGGCCAGGTTGAGCAACAGCTGCTGTACCTGGTAGGGGTCGATCTTCACCAGCCACAGGTCGTCGTCCAAGTCCATCTCCAACTGAATGTCCTCGCCAACGGTCGGCTTGAGCAGGTCCTCCATCTCGGCAACCATCTTGTTCAGATCGACCACTTGCGGGTGGGATTCGCTGTGCCGCGAGAAGAGCAGCAACTGGCGCACCAGGCCGGTGGCGCGGCTGCCGGCCCTGAGGATACGCTCCACCGAGCGTTGGTGGGGGCTGTCGGGCGGCAACTCGAGCTGTAGCAGTTCGGCAAAGCCGTTGATAGCCGTCAGCACGTTGTTGAAGTCGTGGGCTACGCCGGCCGTCAGCCGGCCGACGGCCTCCATCTTCTGTGCCTGGATGTTCTGAGCGATAAGCGACTGTTGTTCTTCGACCAGCCGGGCACGATAGGCCGCGCCGGCCAATTGGTTGGCCACGTTCTCGACCAGGGCCGATTGATGTTCGTCCAGGAAATGCGGGCGATGGTCGGAAAGGACCATCGCGCCAACCAGTTCGCTGCCGACAAAGAAGGGCATGGCCATCAGGAATACGGTCTGGTATTGGACCAACAGATGACGCATCGTCTCCAGCCGAGGATCGTTCTGGGCGTCGTTGGTCACCAACGGTCCGTTCTTTTCCAGCAGGTGACAATAGGCCGGACTATCTTCCAAGGGAATAACCTCGGAGCTTGATTGCAGGCCGTCCTGGCGATAGGCGGCCACGACCCGACCGCTCGGCTCGCGCTCGTCATTCCTCAACATTACCTCGACGCTGGCAATATCCAGCGCAGCGGCCATCTCGCGGCAGGCCAGCTCGAACAATTCCTGCTGGTCCGCGTCGGCGGCGGCGGCACTGACGATACGGTTGAGCAGGCGCAACTCACTGTTGCGGCGACGCAGCGCCTCCTCAGCCAGGACCTGGTCGCTGATGTCGGTATGGGTGCCCACAATGCGGGTGGCTGTCCCATCGGCGTCGCGGGCTATGCACTCCCCGCGCGACAGGACGTGGCGCCAGGAGCCGTCGACCGCCTGCAGGCGAATACGGACGGAGTAGCGGTCGCCGGCGCGATTTTGTACCACGTCATCGTAGGCGGCGTTCAACCGCGCCACGTCGTCGGGATGGGTGCGACTGTACAGGAACTCCAATCCTTGGTCAGCCGATGGCGGTTCGTAACCCAACATGGTGAACATGGTGTCGCTGAAGTAATCACAACCCTGCCCAAGGCTGTTTTCCCATAGCCCGTGGCCGCCGGCGGCCAGCGTGCGA
>CAZHBM010000146.1:0-8489 GCA_964529945.1 uncultured Anaerolineales bacterium
ATCCCACCAAGTTGCAGTTGGGTCAGGAGCTAATCATCCCTGGAGAAGACTACGAAATAGCCGGCTCCGGAGCAGTACCGGCAACGAGTACGTCAATAGCCAGGGCAACGACGCCCACACCCGCCAGCGCAGTCACCCCGACGACCGCGGCTACTCAGGCACCAACGGCAACTGCCACGCCGGCTGAAGCGCCGCTGTCAGGTAAGATTGTGTATCCCGTGTTCGCGCCCAACCGGATGATTCAAGGGCAGCCTGGAAGTTACGACATCTGGATGAACGATCCCAGTGGCAACAATCCAGAGGTCCTGGCATATGACGCCAGCCAGCCTGATCTGAACGTCGGCGGTGACTTGTTGGCCTATCGTAGCTGGGCCCCAGAATCGCGGGGCATCAACTTCTTGACCATTGGTGGTGGCCGTGGCGGTCAGCTGACTCAATTCGTTGAAGACGCGCTGCCTGCCTGGGACCCCAATTCGGTGACGATGGTCTTTCCATCCCGACGAGAAGGCGACCGCATCTCGCGTCTGTTCCGTGTCAGCCAGGCCAACGGCGACGAGTACTCGCTGGGCGTTATCGCCCAGTATGTAGACACCTTCCCTGATGGACGCCTGGTCATAAAGGGGTGCACGCCGGAAGGCGCATGTGGCGTCTACGTTACCAGCTCTGAAGGTGGCGGCATGGATCTCATCAGTGGCAATACCGGCGACACGGGCCTGGCGGTATCGCCAGACGGTTCGAAAATCGCCTTTATGTCCAACAATCGCGATGGTGCCGGAAGTTACGAGATCTTCGTGATGAGTGCTACCGGAACGGATGTTGTGCGTCTTACCAACAATGCGGCCAACGACGGACTGCCGGCGTGGTCGCCGGACGGCAATACACTCGCCTTCGCCTCCGATCGAGACGGGACGTGGGCCGTCTGGGCTATGAATCCAGACGGGAGTAATCAACGCAAACTGTTTAGCATGGGTGGATCCCCGGACGGTATCTTAGGCTCGGAAGTCAGTATTTCAAAGGGATGGTTAGAGGAGCGTATCACCTGGAGTCGTTAAGGTCTCAATGGTACGTAGAACATTGCAAGCCATCGAGATGGGGGGCACAACGAAGTGCCCCCCACCCACATTTTGACCGAGGAACCGTCGTAGCTACACCACCGACCGAGCTCCGGCTGAACATCGTCTCCTCTCATCCCCCGCCTCAGCCCGTCATTGACGCCTATCAGTGCCTTTGATATAATGGTACAACATTTACCGCTTTCTACTACCCACACGGCAGGTGAGAAATGAGCGACTTGATCGGCAAGACCCTCGGCAAATACCGCATCGTGGCCAGATTGGGCAGGGGTGGGATGGCCGAAGTATTCAAAGCCTATCAACCCGGCCTCGATCGATATGTTGCCATTAAGGTGATGCACAGCCATCTGTCCGACGACGAAGACTTCATCGGGCGATTCAGGCGTGAAGCGGCTGCCGTGGCGAATCTGCGCCATCCGAACATCGTGCAGGTCTACGACTTTGACGTCGAAAACGACCTGTATTACATGGTGATGGAATTTGTTGAAGGGCCAACGCTCAAGGCAGAGTTAAAAGAACGCAGCATCAAGGGACAAATCTTCTCACTGCCTGAAATAACTCGCATTTTTGGTGCCCTGGCCAGCGCCATCGACTACGCCCACTCGCGCGGCATGGTGCACCGCGACTTGAAACCCGCCAATGTTATGTTCACAAAGGACGGGCAGGTCGTACTGACCGATTTCGGCATCGCCCGCATTATGGGCGCCACCAGCTACACCGTCACCGGTGCCATCTCGGGCACACCGGCCTATATGTCCCCCGAACAAGGTCAAGGCGAGAGGGGTGACGAACGGAGTGATATCTATTCGCTGGGTGTCATTCTGTACGAGATGGCCACGGGAACGGTGCCGTTTGACGCCGACACGCCCTTCGCTATCATCATGAAACACATCAACGATCCCTTGCCTATGCCGCGGGTGATGAATCCTCAGCTGCCCGAGGGAGTCGAGCGTGTTATCCTCAAGGCATTAAGCAAGAATCCCGACGATCGTTACCAGTCGGCCGGAGAAATGGCAGCCGACTTGCGCAAGGTGGTTGGTGTCGGCCCCGAGCAGACGCTGTCTGCAATGCCGGTGACTACCATTGCGCCGCTGCCGCGCGTGCCAGAGGTTGCAGTACCCCAAATGCCGGTGGGCGCGCCTGCCCGGCAGGCGTCTTCAACAGTAAGTGGTTCGCCGCCGGCGCAATCGGCGCCGCGGAAAGTGGCCGGCCTGCCAGTCTTGCCGCTGGCGATTATAGCCGGCGTGCTGGTCGTTATCTGCATGGTGATCGTAGCCGTGATCAGCACCAAGAGTCTGACAACAACACAAGTGCGCCAGGAAGCCCAACAGTCGTATATCAACGCGACAGAAACCGCATTGGCTGCCACCATGGCAGCACAGAATCTGCCAACGCCGACTCCATTGCCCACACTGACGCCGGAACCTACCCTGACGCCGGTTCCGTCGCCCACAGCCACCGAAACCACCGTGTCGACTGTGGCACCAACCTCTACAGAACGAGTCGTCGTGGTTACATCGACGCCTGAGCCGGTGACGGAAACGCCCACCGCGGTCCCGCCAACTGAAACGCCGTTGGCACCGCCAACAGAAGCGATCGAGGTATCTACAGAAACAGAAACGGAGACGCCGGTTCCACCCGTCAGCGCTATTAGCGGCAATCTGGCGGTCCCCGTGGACGACGGTCTGGGCAGTTACGACGTGGTTGTCTACGGGCTGCCTGACGGTCAAGTGGTTGGGAAGATTGCCAAGGCACGCCAACCCAACTTCCGCAACGATGGATTGTTGGCTGTTAACGGCCAGGGTGGCAGTTCGGACAACATCTGGGCCTACCGACCTGACGGAAGCGGTGGTCGCGAGGTTTCGTCTTCACCCGGAGACCAACACCCCTTCTGGAAACCCGACGGGACCGGATTGGTTTACGACAACCCGCAAATGGTATGTGCCAAAACTTCCTGCCCGGAATGGCATATCTTCGTGCAACAGGGAGAAAACAAACCCGACACGCGTACAGTGGCCGACAAATTCATTCTTGAGGGCGACATCTTCCGCGATCAACCTATGTATCCATTGTGGTCGACGGATGATTATATTATCTTCAGGGCCTGCGACATCTGGCCCGGGGGAAGCGGAGGCGGGAACTGCGGCATCTGGCGCACTGCATCTTGGGCTACCCACGGGGGCACCGGGTTCACGCCTCCTATGCGCTTGACGTCAAACGATGACATTCCCACCGACACCAAAGGTGATCGATTGGTCTACATGACCGTCAAAGACGGCAACTGGGAAGTCTATGTGACCGGCATCACCGGCGGAGCAGGTACAAATTTGAGTAATAATCCCGCTCAGGATGGGCTCGGAACGATATCACCCGATGGCCAATCAGTCGCTTTCGTCTCAAATCGCGACGGCCAGTGGGGCGTATGGGTCGTTCCGATCACAGGCGGCAATGCTGAGCGTCTGCCTATTGACCTTCCCGGTTGGGGCGGAGGCGACCGCGACTGGACAAACGAGCGGATTTCTTGGGGACCCTAATACCTATGGATAGAGACGATTTTTCGAACACAACGCTGGTCGGGCCGGCAGTGGCCCCAATCCTTCAAATCACACACGGTAACGAGAAGGGCAAGACTATTCGCCTGAAGCCTACGTTGCGCATTGGACGCGAGAACGACAACGATCTTATTCTGACCGATCCCCGTGTGTCCAGGCATCATGCAACCGTCAAGTTGGCCGAAGGGCGATGGGTAGTTCAAGATGACGGCAGTGCCAACGGCACATTTGTTAATGGCAAGAAGGTCGGCCTGGCCCACAGCCTCAAACCTGATGACCGCATACAAATCGGCGACACGCTGCTGGTCTACCAACCTTCCCGTATGTCCGAAGGTACCGGGCGCGATACGATGTCGATGGTACCGGCACGCCCCGAGCAGGAGCAGAGCCGGACTCCACAATGGGGATGGCCGTACGTCGCCGGCGCTTTGGGCCTTCTCCTGGTGATTGTCGCGGGTGCCGTCATCGTGTTTTTGGGTTCCCCCGGTGGACAGCAAGCAAGTACGACGCCCACCCCCTCAACCGAAGTCCAACCACTGCCCGAAAACTTCATCCTGGTCTACGAAGACGACTTCAGCAACACCGGCAGCGGCTGGGACGATGCGTTTGACCGCTTCACAACCAAACAATACGGCAATAATCGTTACTACATTGAGGTGACCACCAGTAACTTGGTGGCATGGGGATTGGCCAACCGCGACATCGCCAATTTCCGTCTGCAGGTTGACGCAACCCAAGAGTCGGGCCCCAACAACAACGGCTACGGAATTCTGTTCCGTTTCCAGGACCGGGACAATTATTATCGTTTTGACGTTTCCGGTGAAGGCTACTACCTTCTGAGCAAGTTCTACAAGGGTGAATGGACGACTCTCGTACCCTGGACGGCATCGTCCGCCCTGAACGTCGGGCAGGCGACCAACGTGTTGATGGTCGAAGCCATCGGCCCCAACATTCGCATTTTTGCCAATGGCGTTGAGTTGGCGCAGGCCCAAGACAATGCGCTAACTCACGGCAACTTCGGCTTTTTTGCCAACACGTTCACCGACCCTAATCTTGTGGTCAGTTTCGACAATATCGAATTGTGGGCGCCGCGCGGTGAGGCTTTGGCAGTCATACCCACGTCGACCCCGACACGTTACGTCCCCACCGTGCAGGTCGAAGAGACGGCTGAAACGATTGGCATGGTGACGCCCTCCTCTCAGGATACGGTGGTTGAAGAAACACCGGCCGAAAGTGCTACCCCGACTACGATCGCAACCGCCGCGCCGGTCATCGCCGAAACCTTGGAGTTGACACCGACGGTTGCAGCCACACCGGCAGCGGCCTTGCCGGAATACGTCTCCCGCGAATCGCCGCTGGGCAGAGACGCTGCCGATCTTGGGGGTCGATTCTACTTCCCCGTCTTTGATCCTGAGACAGCAACCTACAACATCTATTCTCTTGAACCAGACGGCAGTGAGCCACAACTGGTGGTTTCCGAGGCCAGCCAGCCGACGGTCAACGCAGATGGCAACCGCATCGCCTATCGTTCCTGGGCGTCAGACGATCGAGGGCTGATCGAACGCGGCGTGGACGGCGGGGACGAATGGCGCTTCGACACCTATTTTGAAGCCGCGCGGCCGAAATTCGCGCCCAATGGGCAATCCTTCATCTTCCTGTCACGCGAAAGCGGTGAAACGCCGGCCATTTATCACACCGTCGATGGGGAGCCGCAAGTGTTGCGCCGGGAAGGCGGGCCTATCCAGGGGCAATCCCCTGCCTGGGTCACCAATGACAAATTCGTATACCAGGGTTGCCTGGGCACAGCCTGTGGCTTAATCGTCAGCAATCTGGACGGCAGCTTCCCGCAACAGATAACTCAAGATCCCAGTGACACCAATCCCGACGTGTCATCTGATGGTAGCAAGGTAACCTTCATGTCCCGCCGGAATGGAAGCTGGGACATTTTCCAGGTCGGCATCGACGGAAGTGGACTGACCCGTCTCACGACCGATGAAGGTAACGACGGGTTACCCATCTGGCTACCGGACGGCAGGAACATCGCTTTCGTATCCGACCGGGACGGCGTTTGGGAAATGTGGATGGTCAACGGGGAAACGGGCAAGAAACAATTCCTCTTCGAGCTGGGTGGTTCTATCGACGGCACAGTAGCGGTCGACGTACAGAACTCTCGCGGATGGCTCGAGGAAAGTATTGCCTGGGGGCCCTGATTTGAACGCCTGGAAAAATTTGGAGGCCTCGAACCAACGCCAACTGACTAACACAGTGCGCCTGTTCGCAGGCGCAGTGGTAGGCGCATTGGCCATAAGCGCTCTGGTCGTCGGAGGGCGGCAAACCGCCGGTAGTCTGGCGTTGCTGGGCACATCCACGCCCAGCCCAACGGCGACGCAGACGTCGACGCTTGTTCCGACCTACACGTCGACGCCCTCGCCTACGCCGACCGTCACCAGTACCCCAACCCCCACTGCATCACCCACGGCGACGTCAACCGCCACAGAGGAAGAGGGCCCGCCGACGATCACGGCTGTCGCGACCAGCGGCACGCCCTTGCCCACCAACACACCCACCCCCTCGCCGACGCCGGTTCCCAGGACGGTCCTGGTCGAGACGCTGGAGCTTCCCGACGTGACTGACGCGGTCGACCACTTCCGGTTCAGCCGGCCATTCAGCGACGAGTTCGCCACCTGGGGGAGCACCTACTATCCATTCGGCACCGACGGCCGGGGCCAATATCTGTGGCATCACGGAGTCGATATCCAGAATGAATTGGGAACGCCTGTATTGGCAGTTGGCGACGGTGTGGTCGTACAAGCCGGCGAGGATAACCAAACCCCGGTTGGTCCAACACCCGACTTCTACGGGCGTTACGTTCTGATTAAACACGATCGAGAATGGAACGGCCAATCCGTATTCACCCTGTATGGACACGTATCCAAGGTTCTGGTGGAGCCGGGCCAGCACGTCACAGCAGGCCAACCCATTGCCGAAGTGGGACAAGAAGGTATTGCCTTGGGGCCGCACCTGCACCTGGAGGTTCGACTGGGCGAACCCAACTATCGCAATACCATTAATCCCGATTTGTGGATCAAGCCGGATGCCGATTTTGGTGTGGTGGCCGGACGAGTCATCGACGCCAAAGGTTATGTAGTGCCGCAACAGCCGGTATTTTTGTACCGTGTACAAGCGCCTGACAAGGTATGGCGTCAAAACTTCACCTATCCGGACGGAGAATTCCGTTCAGACCCGGAATGGGGTGAGCTCTTCACCTTCGGCGATGTGCCGGCCGGCGATTACCTGTTGAAGACGTATTTTGACGGTCGCCTTTTCAGCCAACCCATTGCCGTTATCGCCGGCAAGACGACCTTCGTCATTTTGGATGCCGGGAAGCTGCCTGTTGCCACACCCATTGCCACAGTCCAGGAAACCATACCCAGCCCCTCGCCGGAGCCCCCGCCACTCGAGGAGGCTGTAACACCTTCTCCGGCCGAAGAGACACCGGCCGCCGAGCCACAACCCTAGAGAAACCCTCCCAACACGGTCCGGCTGCCAACCCTTCCTTCATTGCTGCTTATTATGCGCAAACATTGTGCTCATTTGCTTGACAAATGAGCACAATGTTGCTATGATGAGGGTATATCTTTGCCTGGGAGCACTAAGCGTGTCCACCGAACGCCAGATGAAAATTCTGTATCACCTGACCCGCAACGGCAGCCTGGAAGTCGCCCAGTTGAGCCAAATGTTGGATGTGTCCGCTTCCACCATCCGCAGGGATCTGACCAGTATGGAGCGCAACGGCTTCCTGGTGCGCCGGTATGGTGTCGCCCAGTTACCATCGCCTGTCCGCTACGAAACCCCTTTTGAGGAACGGGCTGCCCGGGAAGTAAATGCCAAGCGTAAGATTGCCGCTCTGGCCCAGACAATGGTGAAGCCCGGCGACACGGTGGGGCTTAGCGGGGGCACGACCGCCACCGAGCTGGCTCGTCACCTGCGGGCGATGGAAGACGTCACCATCGTCACCAACGCGCTCAACATCGCACTGGAGTTGAAAACCTCAGCCGGCAAGCGTGTCATGGTGACCGGAGGTATTCTAAACCTCGACTCGTACGACCTGATCGGCGATCTAAGTGTCCAGGCCTTCGAACGCGTTCACCTGAACGTTGCCTTTCAAGGGGTAACGGGCATTGATTACAAGTTTGGCTATACGGTGGCTGATGAACCCGATGCCGTCGTTGCCCGGGCCATTCGCGCGGCCAGTGATCGTCTCTTCGTCATCGCCGACCATACCAAAATCGGAAAGACCACGTTTGCCCGTTTCTGTGGCCTGGTGGAAGTCGATGGGTTAATCACCGACGACGGCATTTCACCAGAGAACAGACACAGGCTGGAGTCCGCCGGCCTGGCAGTCTTTGTAGCCAGTTGAGCCTCTCGGAACCGTAACTTGGAGGAGATTATGCGACAGATCAGGACAGGCATCATTGGCGTTGGTTTTGTGGGCAAAGTTCACATCGAGGCACTCCATCGACTGGGAACTGTCTCGGTCACGGCTGTGGCCGACCAGGATCAACTGGCTGCGGAGAGCGTTGCGGAACAATGGTCCATTCCGCACGCTTATTCCGATTATCACGAGTTGCTGCGCCGGGACGACGTCGATGTGGTCCACATACTGACGCCCAATGCCCTTCATTTCGATATGGTGCGCGATAGCCTCCTGGCCGGGAAACACGTTATCTGCGAGAAGCCGCTGGCTATGGATACCCAACAGTCGGCCGAACTGGTAACATTGGCCCGTAAGAGCGGTCAGATACACTGTATCTGCCACAACCTGCGTTATTATCCCCTGGTCAAGCAAGCACGCGCAATGGTC
>CAZHBM010000147.1:0-8489 GCA_964529945.1 uncultured Anaerolineales bacterium
CGTCACATTTTGCACCGGCTGCTACACGGCGCCGGGCGCTGATCGATTACCTTTTTGTGGAGGCACGCGTGGCAAGAAACGTCGTTACCCGCCGCAATCCGTGGTGGGGGTTGGTCTTTATCGCTCTCTCGTTGCTGGTCGTCTCGCTCAACGACACCATCCTGAATACTGCTCTGCCGTCTATGGCCCGCGAGCTGGGATCAAGCGCCGGTCAGATCCAATGGATCGCCGACTCGTTTATCCTGGTCTTCGCCTCACTGCTGCTGACCATGGGCGCGCTGAGTGACCGTTTTGGTCGCAAACGCTTCCTGCAGATTGGTGTGGCCATTTTCGGCCTGTGCTCGCTGCTGGCCGGCCTGGCACGCTCCAACGAGATTGTCATCGCCGCCCGGGCCATTCAGGGCATCGGCGCGGCCATCGTCATGCCCTCGACGCTATCCCTGATCACCGCCATGTTCGAAAATCCCGCCCAACGCTCGCGGGCCATCGGCATCTGGGCGGCTATGTTCGGCCTGGGCGTTGGCATCGGCCCGCTGGTCGGCGGCTGGCTGGTGGTCCATTTTCACTGGAGCGCCGCCTTTTTCGTCAACCTTCCGGTGGCACTGGTCGCCATCGCCGGCGGCCAGTTGCTGTTGCCCGAATCGCGCGACGAGACGGCGCCGCCTCCCGACGTGCCGGGCGTAATCTTGTCCTCAGCCGGGCTTTTTGCCCTGGTGTTCGCCCTGATCGAGGCCGGCAGCCTGGGCTGGACGGCGCCCCGCGTATTGCTGGGGTTGGCCATCTTTGCCGTCCTCCTGGTCGCCTTTGTGTGGTGGGAACGACAGGCCGAGAACCCGATGCTGCCGCTGTACCTTTTCAAGAACATGTCCTTTACCGGAGCAAACCTGGCGCTGACCATAAGCCTGTTCGCTCTGATGGGCACCCTGTTCTACGTGCCCCAGTTTTTGCAGGGGGTGATGGGTTACGGCCCGCTCGAGGCGGCCATCCGGTTGCTGCCCCAGGCCATTCTGAGCGTGATCATTGCCACCAATTCGTCGACCATCGTGCGCCTGGTGGGCATGAAGTGGGCCGTGTCGGGCGGCCTGGCCGTCGCTGCGCTGGGCATGGGGTTGCTGTCGCTCACCGCCCAACCGCACCTGTCGTATTGGTTACTGATCGGCACCATGATCGTGTTGGCGGCCGGCATCGACACCGCCCTGCCGGCGTCGACCATGTCGGTTATGGGCTCGGTACCACCCAACAAAGCCGGCATCGGCTCGGGGATGAACGAGATGACCGGCCAGATCGGCGGTGCGCTGGGCATCGCCACCCTGGGTTCGCTGCTCAACAGCACCTACCTGCGCCAGGTGGCCGTGCTGCAGCCCGACCTGTCGCCCCAGGCCTACGCCGGCGTGGTCAACAGCTTGTTCAATGCCCACCAGGTGGCCGCCGATCTGCCACAGGCCCTGGCCGGGCGAGTGATCCAGGTGGTCGACCAGGCCTTCGTCACTGGCATGTCGCAGGCGATGGCCGTCGGCGCCGGTGTTTTGCTGCTGATTGCGCTGCTTACCTGGTGGTTGGTGCCGCCTGAGATTCAGACCAGCGTCGAGCCACCGTCCAAGGCCCGGCGGCGGGAAGGGCAGCCGGCCGGCGAGCCGGTATCGTCACGGACCGGTTACTGAGCAGGGGGGTGTCGCAGGTCTTGACTGCGAAGTCGGTTGGTGAGAGACCGCCTACATCGTATATTGGGAAGCGCATAGAATCAGGTAGTATTTCTTGTGGGTGGAAGACCTTGCATCCACAAGAAACAAAGATGGAAAAGACCGGCCGCAACTCACGCGGCCACCTGTCAAGGAAATGAGACGCAGCCACTGAGCGGCGCAAATTTGCCGCCGGGGGCGCTTGCTGCTATAATATTTTCGCCAGCCACCCTAGCTCAATCGGCAGAGCAGACGCTTCGTAAGTGTCAGGTTATCGGTTCGATTCCGATGGGTGGCTCTTTTGATTCTGGGTGGGACGAACGCCGGTCACAGAACCGGGTGGCGACGCCACATCCCCGAACCAAGGTCCGACCCGCGCGGCAATCGGTGTCACTGCAACCAACAGTTCATCGGTTATCCGCGCCACCTCCAGCCATGGTATAATGGCCACAGCCAATGTTTCAGGACAGGCAACCGCATTACATCGAGGAGGCAGGCCAATGGCTGACGATAAGAGGGTGGTAGATGCCGGTCGTCGCCGGCGGACGTCCACAACAGGTTCCCAACCCCGCCAACGGGCCGAGACCCCACACCGCCAGCGACCGGCTGCACCCCAGCCGCCCAGCTCCGGCTCGGGAGGAGGCGGCCAACCGCCGCCGCTGCGCCCCAGGCCTTCCTCAAGCGGGCAATTGCCGGGTGGCAACATCCAGCTCAGCCCGATGGTCATTGGCATCCTGTTGCTCCTATTCATCTGCGTCTTCGTGATTATGACCCTGTTTGTCCGTGGTGGATCGGACCAGGCGCAGCAGCAGGCGGTCTATGTTACCGCCACGCCCACAGTGAGCTCCGTCGCGACGGCAATTCTGCGGCCGACCATAACGCCGCTGCCACAGGCCGTGACGTCGCCGGCGGCCGGCGGCAGCCGGCCGACCTGGTTGGTGATGCTCTACCAGGACGCCGACGACAAGGTGTTGGAGCAGGACATCTACGTCGACCTGAACGAGGCGGAAAAAGTCGGGTCCAGCGACCGGGTGCGCATCGTGGCCCAGGTCGACCGCTTCCGGGCCGGCTTCCAGGGGGACGGCAACTGGTCCTCCACGCGGCGTTTTTTCATCAGCGAGGACGGCGACTTGCAGCACGTCCGCTCCCAGGCGGACGATCTGGGCGAACTGAACATGGCCGACGGCAACACGCTGGTCGACTTCGTCACCTGGGCGGTGGACACCTATCCCGCCGACCGCTACGTGCTCATCCTGTCCGATCACGGCACCGGCTGGCCCGGCGGCTGGAGCGATTCGGACTCGGCCGGCCGCGGCGACCCGTCCATCCCCCTCTCCTCGGTGATGGGCGACCAGCTCTATCTGAATGAGCTCGATTCAGCGCTGGAGACCATCCGCGCCCGCACCGGTTTGGGGCAGTTCGAGCTGATCGGGCTGGACGCCTGCCTCATGGCCCACATCGAGGTCTTCAGCGCCCTGGCGCCCCACGCCCGCTACGCGGTGGCATCCCAGGAGACCGAGCCGGCGCTGGGCTGGGCCTACACCAGCTTCCTTCAGGCCCTGACCGATAACCCGGACATGGATGGCGCCCAGTTGGCCAGGCAGGTGGTGAGCAGCTACATTCAGGATGACCAACGCATCCTGGACGACCAGGCCCGGGCCGATCTGCTGCGCCAGGGGTCGCCCATGGGCGGTTTTTTCAGCGTCTTTTCCGCCCCCACGGCCGACCAGATCACCCAACAAATGGAACAGGGCATCACCCTGACGGCCGTCGACCTGAGCGCCATGCCGGCGCTGTTGGAGCGCTTCAACGACTTCGCCTACAGCCTGCAGGCAGTCTCCCAGCCCCAGGTGGCGCGGGCGCGCTCCTATGCCCAATCGTTCACCAGCATTTTCGGCGACCAGGTGCCGCCTTCCTACATTGACCTGGGGAACTTCGCCCAATTAGCGGCCCGGGAGACGGGTGACCGCGACGTGGCTCGGACCGCCGATGGCTTGACGGCGGCCCTCGGCCAGGCGGTGATCGCCGAAAAACACGGACCCAAAAAGCCGGGTGCCACCGGCATGTCGATCTATTTTCCGGGTTCCCAACTCTACCAATCGCCGCTGACCGGCCCGGCTTCCTACACCGTCGTGGGCCGGCGTTTTGCCGACCTGTCGCTGTGGGATGACTTTTTGGCCTATCACTACTCGAGCCGGCCCTACGAGCGCACAGCCACTCAACTGGTTTTGCCGGAGGCGGGTGTGCCTGTCCGGGCGCCGGGCGCGGGGCAAATACAGGTTTCACCGGTCAGCTTATCCGGAAGTGCAGCCGCTCCCGGCCAACCGGTGACTTTGAGTGCCGACATCAGCGGCCAGAACGTCGGCTACGTCTACTTGTTTGTCGGCTATTACGATCAGGAAGCCAACTCGATCTTCCTGATCGACAGTGACTATTTGGACAGCGAGACCACCGGCGAGGTGGGCGGCGTATACTATCCCCAATGGCCGGCCGACGGCGGGTTCAGCGATTTCACGCTGCGCTTCACCTGGGATCCGATTGTTTTCGCCATCAGTGACGGCAGCCGGTCGGTGGTGGCTCACTTCACACCCAACACGTTCGGCGCCTCATTCGAACAGGCGGTGTACACTGTTGACGGTGTCTACACCTTTGCCGACGGCGGCGAAACCCGCTCGGCTCGACTCTACTTCAGCGACGGTCTGCTGCAGCAAGTCTTCACCTTCACCGGAGACGCCACGACGGGCGCGCCGCACCAGGTGTTTCCCCAGACGGGCGACACCTTCACCGTGACGGAGGAATGGATGGACCTGGACAGCCAGGGTAACGTGACCGGCGTTGCCAGCCAGCCGGGCAACACACTGACTTTCGGTGACCAGATGTTGACCTGGAAGGAGCTGGATGCCGCCGCCGGGGCGTACGTGGTCGGGTTCATCGTGGAGGACCTGGACGGCAACAAATACGAGTCGTACGCCAACGTGACGGTGCGGTGAGCGGATGACCTGCCAGATCACGCGTGCTCACATCCGGCGCCTGGTGGCCCTCGAGTCGCAGGTGCGTTATAACCAGTCGCCGCCGGCCGGCCAGCCACCCTTCCGGCTGCTGCGCGGCGACGGGCCGGTGTTGCTGTCAGCGCCGCACGGGGCACGCACCTTCCGCAACGATCGCAAACAGTTGTTCCACGGCGAGGACGAATACACGGCCGGTATGGTGTTGCTGCTGGCCGAAACGTGTCACACCCCGGCCATCGCTACCGTGTATCGCGACGACAGCAGCGACCCCAACCACAGCCCGACCTGCGCCTACAAGGATGCTCTGCGGCGCTTGATGGTCGACAGCCAAACGCGCTTCGTGATCGACCTGCACGGCGCAGCCCAAAACAGCCGCACTTTGGATGTGGACCAGACCATCGACCTCGGTCTGCAGGGCAGCCAGAACGGTGACGAGGCGCTGTCGATGGACGAGCAGCACGTGCGCCGGCTGGAAGCGCTTTTTTTGCGCGCCGGCCAGCAGTCACAACCTAAGGATTTCGTGGTGCGGCGCAACCGTTTCCCGGCCCGGGGTGAGGGTACGGTTACCAGCTTCGTGCGCAGCGTCAGCGGTGACACGGTCCAGGCGCTGCAGATCGAGCTCAAGCCGCAATTGCGCATCGCTCACCGCCTGCCGCCCGAGGCGATGCACCGCCGCAGTTTCGTGGCCGACCCCGACATCCTGTTACAGGCGCTTCAGGCGTTGGCCGATTTCATCGCCTACCTGCAGGCGCTGCCATAGCCGCTCCCGGCACAAAAAAGGCACGTCCCCGGGATAGGACGTGCCGCTGCTGCTATGCCCGCCGCCTGGCGCTACAGGCCTTTGAGTAAATTCCCTGCCGCCAACAGGATGAACGCAGCGATCAACAACCACAGGCCAATGCCGCCTAACACAGGCACTGATCCGAACATGGCCACCAAGCCGATCACGAAAATGATCACGGCAATAACAAACGTAATCTCTTTTGGGCGACTCAATCTCATCGGTATCTCTCCTCTTCTAGCAATTGAGGTCTGGGAACTGGCTACCACACGCGCAGCGGCGCTCCCGATCACCGTACGCCCCATTCGGGACTTCACAATACTTATATAATTATACATGAAAACGAAATAGTTGACAACCCGCCCTTAATACGGGCCGTTGCATGAGAGCGGACGAGGCGGCACGCACACCACCGAGGGCCCGGCCATCCTTCCCGGTGGGAAAAATGGCTCATTGCTACCGGCGCCACGGGCTGTTACAATAAGAGATGCAATCTTGGCCGCTTGCGGCCATGTGGTGGAATTTAGGCTGGAGGCAACCAGATGTGGACTCGATGGGCTCTTAGATTAGGTGTTGCGTTGATCGTGACCGCCGCCGTCTCGGCAGCCGGCAGCGGCACGCTGCAGGCCGACTCGCCCGGCGACGCTGCCCCGAGCGCCCATTTCGCCGCCCCGTCGTCGGCCATCGGCGACCTGGGCGCTAATTTGGGCAACGTGTGGGATATGGACAGCACCGACGACGTGGTCTGGACGCAGGAGAACTTCCCGGTCGAGGCGCGGCCGTCCAGCGAGGGCACCATCGTGCGGGGTTTCATTCCGGCCTACGAGGTGCTGGGCATTGGCTTCTACGGTTCCAGTACGACACCCATCGACACCCAACGCTATCACCACGTCGTCTATCGGCTCAAGATATCCAGCGAGGGCTGTGTCGGCATCTGCCGCACCAACGGCCGGGTCGGCTATTCGACCAACTTTCCGCTCTGGTACGGATCGCACACCACCTCGTGGGCTATTGCGCCGCATTACCCGCCCATGGACTGTTTTGTCGGCGATTGGTGCGTCTACTATCTCGACCTGAGCCGCAACGACAACTGCCCCACCTGGCCGACCTGGCATTACGCCACCGATGTCAACACGCCCTCGCCCTGGCCATCCGCCAAACCCAAGGGGTTCGCCATTCTGCCCCACGAGTGGTGCCTGCTGGGCGGCTCGCCCGATTATTTCGACGTCGACTACGTCTACCTGACCGGTGACATCGTCGCCCGCGAGGAAGACGGTTACACCTACCTGGCCAAATGGTCGGTCTCCGACGCCGACTCGTCGACCTATACCACCACTGTCACCTCGACCATCCGTTACCAGGCAGCCTACGAATTGAAAACTCCCGACGAATCGCCCACCTGCGACAGCACCAGCTTCTACGACGGCTCGTGGACCGATTTCGACCCGGTGGTCGAACAGAGCCTGACCCTGGCGCCTGCCGCGACGCACCTCGGCCCCTATCACGCCTACCTGCCGGTCATCAGCCGCACTTCCGGCAACGTGGCCGACTCGTACAACCAGACCTACACGTTGGACTTCAGCGACGACGCCACCTTCAATGACGGCACCAGCTACTACCTGTGCGTCGAGGTGGACGACGGCAGCCAGCGTTCGTACGCCGTCAGCAACGCCCCGGTCATTCGCGTGCCATTGCCGCCGACCATCCTGCCCGACTAGTAGCCGGCCGGGCGCAACCCTTTTCTCCAAAGCCGGCGTAGGGGCGCTTCGGGAAGCGCCCTCGGGGTCCATCGATGAACCCCGGTCCCCACCCCGGCCAGCCGCCAACACCTGTGTCTGCTTGGAAATCACTACACCACCCTTGCTCCCATTGACGTGCGGGCGCGTCGCGAAGCGCCCCTACAATCTCCCTGGCGCTACGTCAGTTTCCAAGCGTTGCCAAAGGTGGTAAGCTGTGACTGCCGGAACGGTACCCACCCATCCGGCGGAGGTACGCCAATGACAATCGACTTGCCGGCACACTTTGCCGCCCACGGCTGCCAGGCGCGGGCGGTGCCCGTCCAACACCTGGCCGACCTGCAAACCGCCATCCAGGACCTGCGCGATCGAGGGCTGCTTGACCCGGACGTCTACCGCACCTACCTGTCGGCCTTCACCTTCACCACCGCCGCCCTGCCCGGCGCCCGGTCGCTGATCGTGGTCGCCGTGCCGCAGCCTCCCACCCGGGTCACCTTCGCTTACCAGGGCCGGCAGTTGGACACGCTCATACCGCCGACTTACCTTATGCGCCAGGCAGCCGAACGAGCCGGGGACCTGCTGGCGGACCTGCTGGCGCCGGCCGGCTACCATTTCGTCCCGGCCAGTTTACCCAAAAAGCTGCTGGCGGCCTGTTGCGGCCTGGCCCGCTACGGCCGCAACAACCTGGCCTACGTGGACGGTATGGGCAGTTTCGCCGGCCTGGTGGCCTTCCTGTCCGACCTGCCCCCGGCGGACGACCCGTGGCAGGCGCCGCAAATGCTGGACCTGTGCCGGACCTGCAAGGCCTGTCGCCGGCGCTGCCCGACCGGCGCCATCGACGAACGCTTTCTGGTGTACGCCGAACGCTGCATCACCTTCCACAACGAAAAGCCATCTACCATTGCCTTTCCCGACTGGCTCGACCCGGCCGGCCACAATTGCCTGGTCGGCTGTATGCACTGCCAGTCGATCTGCCCCGAGAATCGCTGCGTGCGCGACCGGCTCGATTTTGGCCCCCGGTTCGACGAAGATGAAACGGCGTTGTTATTGGCCGATACAGAGATGGCCCAATTGCCGGCCGTTACGCGTCACAAGCTGGTCGAGGTGGAGATGGACGTTTACATCTCGGTTCTGGCCCGCAACCTGCGGGCGCTGCTGGCCGTTTCTGCCGGATGAGACGCCGGCGACCGGCTTTGACGCCGGCCGGCACCTGGTCTACACTGGCAGCAAGCAGCCGCAACACCATATCACCTGAGGAGCGACACGCTATGCGACCCTTTCTGAT
>CAZHBM010000148.1:0-8482 GCA_964529945.1 uncultured Anaerolineales bacterium
CTCATCGAGCGGCATGTACTCGTGCTGGCGTCGCAACTCATCCAGCCGATCTTTGAGGGTATGACCTTCGATATATTCCATCACCATGTAGTAGCGATCACCGTCGCTGCCGAAATCATACACCTGAACGATGTTCGGATGCCGCAAGGCGGCCACGGCTTTGGCTTCGCGTCGGAAACGGGTCAGGAACTGTTCGTCCGAGGCTACCATGGGGTGAAGCAGTTTGATCGCCACATACCGGTCGAGGGACGTCTGGTAGGCTTTGAGGACTTCAGCCATACCCCCTCTGCCGAGGACCTCAACGATGCGATATGGACCTATAGTTTGGCCGGCATTTTCTTGCATTTGTTCCACTTTCCGGGCCGGATCGAATTTGGTGGTCCGTGGTCTGAAATGATCTAATTGGCTCGCGAGGTATAGTGGATTCGAACGAAAGAGATTTTAACATATTAGCTTTGGCTTGGCAACATGCTTATCGAATATGAGTATGTTTGATTTTCTTGGTAGATGACCAAAAGAGCCGGTGGCCGGTAATACCTCTTTTTTATTTATTGTGGGGGGGAAGGCCTTCCCATCGCAATAAATAGTATAATACTACGTGATTCTACGCGCTTCCAAAAACACTAGTTTAGCGGTCGCTTATGAACCTACTTCGTAGCCAAGCCTTGGCTTGATCCAATCTCTCCTGCAAAAAATTTGGGACACATCCGTTGAATATGCGGAAAACAAATACTCCGCGGGCCGCCAACGCCACAGTCTCTTTGACAGGCCGGCAGCGTGCCCGTATCATTCAAGTAAAGCTACGCCAACCGTTACCCCTATATCCAGGATACTGCCAGCAGTGAATGCCAGACAGCTGGAAAAAATGAGACCACGCCTCTACAGCCGGATGCCTATAATTGGCCCCTGGCTGCGCCGTCGCGCTGCGCGCCAGTTGGCCGGGCAGTTGAATGCCGGCAGTGCTCGATTGCTGGCTGAAACAATTGCCAGCCAGCACGACCCACAGGTGGCTGGCATTGCCTCCGACGCATTGACCGGCCTGAAGGAACCGGCAGCAGCCATTGACGCCGTGGCTGCTGTGTGGGCCGAGACGCGCCATCCGCAACTGGAGCGATTGCTGTGCCAGTGCGAGTGGATGGCATCCAAACCTCCGGCGGTGCACGTGCTGACCGGACTCAAGCTGGGGCGCTGGGAGACGATCGCCGGCCAGGGCGCAACGATAGTGCCGGCTCTGGTGGACGCCGCCGAGGATGCGGATGCAAAAATCGCCGGGCTGGCCCGCCAGGCGCTGCAACACCTGAAACGCCGCACGGCCCGGGAGGCGCTGTGCCAATTGGTAATCGAGCAAGACTCGCCTCCGGCCCGCCAGGCGGCGCTGGCTGCCGGTTACCTTCCGGAGGATGGCCGCCAACGGGCACTGTTCTACTTTTTGACCGAGCAGTGGGCCGAATATGAGGCGATCGATTTTGACCGATCGATCCTGCGTGCGGCCTACGAAGCCGCCGATGAGGATCTGCGACGGCGGATGATGGACCGCCTGCGCCGCGCCGGCCGCATCGATTACCTGACGGTCATTGCCGGCGGAGACTATCGCTCGCGGGCGACCACAATGACCGCCAACGAAGTCGAGTTCCTGATCACTGTATTGGCCGAAAGGCACGCCTGGAACCGGCTATGGTCGTTGACGCTACAGTTGGCACCTGCCTTCGCCGCCCGCATCATCGACATCCTGGCAGCGCAAGGCTGGCAGCCGGAGCGACAGGACGAACGCCACCTGTTTGAGGAACTGCTGGCGTTGTATGAGCCCGTACTGTCCTTGGCGCCGGGAGAGGCACGGCGGTTATTGCCACCGGCCGTTCTGCGCGCTCGCGCCCGCGTGCCCGGCCGGATCAACGCGCTGGCCTTCAGCCCGACACGGCCCGTGTTGGCTGTAGGTACCGGCCAGCGCAAGCTGGTTATCTGGGACTACCGCCAAGGCCGGCGGGAACGCGTGCTGGATGAGGTTGCCCACTCGATCAGCCAGGTGACCTTCAGCCGGGACCTGCTGTTGTGCGCCGAACGCAGTCACAGTGACACAGTCTGCAACATTTATGGCTGGGAAAACGGCCAGCAGGTCTTCTGCCTGGGCAGTCATCGTGGGCCGGTTACGGCACTGGAAGCGTTAGCCGACCAGCAGTTGCTGACTACCGGCCGCGATGGACGGGCGGTGATCTGGGACCTGTCCCTACGAAAGATTGTGGCAGAAAATCGGTTTGATTTCTGGCCGCGCGCCGCCAGCCTATCGCCCGACGGCCAGTTGGCGGCCCTGGTCCATCACGGGGTAACGGTCATCGGGTTGCCGGAACTGCAGGCGTTGGGCCACGCCCGCGGTGCGGGTCAGCGGGGCGTGGTACGTTGCGCCGCCTTTGCGCCCGAAAGCCAGACGGTGATTGTTGGACGTTACAATGGCCAGGTGGTGGCCATTCCCATCACCCGGCCGCCCCAGGCGGCCCGCCACTCGCACCTGATCGGACAGCATTCGGGCCACGTGCAGGCGATTTCGATCGTGCCCGGCCGGCAGCTCTTCGTCAGCGCCGGGTCGGATGGCAGCTTGCACTTCACCCCACTCCCAGGCAACGAAAATGAACCCGGGCATCCGTTGGGTGCAGTAAAAATCGACGGCCAGTCATTGACCTCGCTGCACCTGTCTCCCGACGGCTCGACGATGGCCGTGGGTGACGCCGGTGCCAATCTGTGGCTGTGGGACCTGCGGGTCCTGAGCGTGCCCGAACTATTTGAAAACCCACTGGCCCGGGCTGCACCGCTGCACCTGGCGGCCATCGACTCGCTGGAAGCGGATGGACACCTGCCGGCCAACGTACAACAGGCGTTGACTTTCATCAAACGCCTGTTGCAGTTCCGTTTCCGCTATGAGATCGACATCGATGCACTGCCGACTATCAAAATGGGCGAGTTCGACATCGAGTTGGAGTAACCACCTCAATCACCGGCCGGCGATTTGAAGACCATGGGCAGATAAACAAAATTGCCCTCCGGAGCCGGCGCCGCAGCACGGGCGGTGGCGGTGAAGACAGCCGGCATATCGAGCACGCCAGTCGAGGCGGCGGTAATTGTGTATACACCGGCCAGATGACCCAACGTCAGCCTGGTGGAAAGCTGGCCCGATGAGTCGGTGGCTCCCTGGGCTACGGACAGGCCGTGACCGGTTGCCCCGGCCGGGGAGCCACTGACGCTGAAGCTGGCTGTCACGTCGGCAGCTGCCTCGCCGCAGGCGTCGCGCAGGCCAACCACAAATGGCAGCGACAGGGCATTGCCGGCCGTCTCTTCCTGACCACTGCCACTGGTGTCGGCTAATGACAGGTGAACCGGATTCAGCCTGGCGAACCCAATGGCGTAGTTTCCACTGTCGTTATCTTTGCCGGTGAACCACATCTTGAATTGTTCCGGCGATCCGTGGCCGTCGAAGCGCGTCGGGCTGTAAAGCACCCGAGGCGTGTAGGTCCGGTTGTTGCGCCAGGTGACGCCGTCGTCCATCGACAGCAAGGGGTTATCCAGGCTCTTTTGCCACCGGCGACCGTCGCTGGAAGCGGCATAGCGGATGCTCTGGTTGCCGCCGTTGCCGTCGCTGGCGCCGTACCACATAAAATAGGCGCCGTCCAGCTTGAGCACCGACACCCGCGAGTAAGTCGACATTTCCCCGGGCTGACGGTCGGCCAGCAGTTCCTGGTTGTCGCCGTTCCAGTTGATACCATCGGACGAGGTGACGTAGTAGATCTTGCCGTTATTGTCGATCCAGGCCTCATAGGCGGCTGGTTGGCCATCGGTATTGTAGATGACGAAAGCATCGTATACCGGCGCGCTGCCCCAGGCCAGGGCGTTGGTGATCACCGGATTGGCCGGATAGTTGGTCCAGGTCACACCATCGTCCGAAGTGGCGTAGTTGACGCTATTGTTGACGTCCCAATACCACATCTTGTAATAGGCACTGTCGTCGCTAAAACGGTCGGCGTCGTAGAGAACGTGGGCATGATAGCCGCCAATGGAGTCTAGCTGGCTGATCACGACCGTCCAGGTCAAGCCGTCGTCCGAAACGGCGTAGCCGGTGCGGCTGTCCTCCGTGCCAAACCACAACTTGTAATAGTTGCTGTCGCCGTGACCATCGAAAGCGGTGGGGCTGTAAAGTACCGCCGGATAGTAGGCCTTGGGACCGCCGTTGACTCCCTCCCCGAAGATCGGGTTGGCGGGATATTCGCTCCAGCTCGTCAGGTCGGCGGCACAGGTTGGCGGCTGCAGGTTGACCTCGAGGCTGTCGCTGCCGTCGCCGCTGCCGGCACCAACCACTGCCAGCGTCGAGGTACGGCTTGGCACGCCGGCCAGATGGGCGACGGCGCTGCCGGCCTGAGTGGTGGTCGTGTAGACCTGGCTGTAGTTATCCAGGCGGCCGAGACTGGTGGTGAAAACCACCGTGGTTCCGTCGGCCACCGGGTCGCCGTCGATGGTGCTTGCCATAGCGGTCAGCGTGCTGGTGCTGACACCATCCGCGGTGATGGCGGTTGGAACGGCGGCCAGGCTGAGTTGAGGCGCGAAGGCGGCATAATGATAACCCAAATCGACCGTGCCCACGTCCTTGCCGCCGTCGGTGCGGGTGGTGCGGCTGTCGAGCGCGGCGGCCAGCGCTGTGCGGCTGCCTGCATTCAATGCCGGGCTGTCGATTGCCTGGCCGGAGGCCGTCTGTCCCAGGTAATAGTCCGGTTCCAGTCCGCGACTGCCGGCGACAAATTGAGGATCCAGCGACAAGGAATGGGATCCACTGGCCAGGCCCGTCCAGTCCGTGTTGCCGCTGTTCCACACCAGGTTATAGTCGTTGGACACACTGATAGCGCCACTATTTCTGATACCATTGGCGCCGCTGGCGACCACGATGTTGTCGGTGACGGTGATGTAAGCTCCGCTGGATAGGCGGATACCGTCGAACTGGCTGCCGACAATCGTGTTGTTGCTTAGATAGATGTGACTCAAGTCGGCGTTGTGATGCAACCAGATGCCGAAGCCCTCTTCAGGATCGTAGATGGTGGTGCTGATTACAAGGTTGTTTCTCACCACGGCTTCGGTGACGGTGTCGTCGAAATGGATGCCGGCCTCCCGGTTGTGGGCGGCTACGTTGTCGGCTACCAGCAGATCGCTAACGTCGTAGAAATAGAAGCCGCCGTGGGGCGGGCTGCTGCCCTGGTTGTCGTGGCTGTAGTTGCCGATGACCACTGAATGGTCACTGGCACAGCACAGGTTGATGCCATCGCCGTCGTTATTATAACTCTCCACGTTTTCGATGCGTGAGTAGCGAGCGCTCTTGAGTTGGATGCCTTCATCCCCGGCGCTGTCGTGCACTTTGCAGTTACGGATAGTTATGTAGGCGGCTTGATGGTCTGGCGCAGAGGTGATCAGATCGCGGGTACTGCTGCCGGCCGATCCATCCACATCCAGCCCGTCGATGGTCACGTAAGGAGCACTGAAAATGATTTGGTTGGCCGTATCGCTGGCAATGCGCGGGTAGCTGCCACTGCCAGGCCAGACGGCATACACGTCGGGCTCATCAGGACCGGCGCCGCCATGGTCGATTTCCACGGCGGCGTACGGCTGGGTGGTGCCGGCTTTGATATATATCAGGCTGGCCTCGCCGTCGACGGAGGCATCATTCGCTTCCTGGAGGGTGTTGAAAGGTTGCGTTTCGCTGCCCGTCTCGACTCCGCTATAGTCGGCATCGACGTATATCGGGCCGTCAGCCCGCGCCTCGCCAACCGCCACCCAGAAAAGCAGCAGGCTTAATACTACGAAAATCAGCATTCTGGTTGCTGTCGTGCTCTGTTTTCTTTTTAGTGTCCACATCATATTTTCCTCCTCAGAAATTCACGCAAGACGAGACCCAAGGCTGCACACGCGGCTCGTGGTGGGAGTTCTCGCTGGTGTCGCAATAGGAAAACGGGCATCGTCCGGGTGGCGTGTTACGAATTGGATTGCAGCAACCGGACTGCCTATGTTAAAATGCCAGGCGGTATGCGTGGAAAGCGGCACACAGCCTTTCATTACGTCAAGTATACAATAACGTTGGTTTGAATCTGGTTTGAATCGGCAAAAGATAGGGGATAATACGGATGGGAAAATGGTGGAAAACCCTGGTAGGTGCTGCGGATGAGGGGGAACTGGCACCATCCGAGGCCATCCCTCCCGGCCTGGCCCGTGATCGGGCACTGCAGACGTTGCGACTGGAACTGCAGGAACGCGAGCGTGAGGTCAGCCGGCTGAAAGAACTACTGGAACAGCAGCAAGCCCGCGGCACGGAACAGGTGGAGGCGGCCGGCCAGGCCCAACTCGAGTCTCTGTTGGCCGACATATCGGTGCCGCTGACCTTGTTGCTGGCCCAGCAACAGCCAGGAGGCGAGACGGCGGCAGCCGAAAGGCAACTGGGCGTCGCGCGACAGTTGCTCGACCAATTGGTACGCAGCCTGGCCGACCACGGCTGGCAGCCATACGGTACTGTCGGCCAGATGGTTGATTATGACCCCGACCGCCACCAACCGCTGAGCGAGACGGGCGGGTTGACCACCGGCCAGCCGGTGTTGATCCGCTGGCCGGGAGCCACGTACCACGGAAGGATTGTGCGCAAGGCGGGTGTCACTGCCGGCGGTTCGGAAGAGGCTATCGGGCCGGTTACCTAGGCTGCCGGTTCTTGTTTACACAATCTGTTTGGAGATAAATTTTGTATGCCAGGTAAATTGGCAATAGATTTCGGTACATCGAACACAGTGGTGGCCATATGGGACGAGGTGCGTTCGGAAGGTGTACCGCTGCACCTGCCCGACTACGGCAAGCTGCTACGCCAGGGCGACGCCGATATTTCGGTCGTGCCGTCGCTGATTCATTATGCCTCGCAAGGCGAACGCTGGATCGGCAATCAGGTATTGGCGCGCAACCTGTACCAATCGGCGCGCACCTTTCGCTGGATGAAGCGCTACATCAGCAACCGCAGTCCAATTCGCATCCAGGTCGACGGACAGCCGGTATCGCATTTCGATGCCGGACGCGATTTTCTGTCCAGCGTGATGCTCTTCGCGGCCGAAGAGGTGAATATGGGCGATCAGGAAATCGCGCTGACTGTGCCGGTGGAAGCTTTCGAGCATTACGAGAACTGGCTGACCGGTGTCGCCGAGGAGGCCGGGCTACCGCGCTTCCGCCTCATTGACGAGCCCTCGGCAGCGGCGTTGGGCTATGGGACGCACATTCAGCCGGGTGACGTCTACCTGATCTTCGATTTTGGCGGTGGCACGTTGCATGCAGCTGTTGTGTTGGTGGAGCAAAGCGAGCAACTGCAATCGGGCCGGCGCTGCCGCGTGTTGGGCAAAGCCGGCACTGACATCGGTGGCACCAGCATCGATCAATGGCTGTTTCAGGAAACGTTGCGCCAGAACGACCTGAGCGATCTGGACGCCGAGGTACGCCAGGTAGGTCAGGCGCTGTTAGTAGAGTGCGAACGAGCCAAGGAACGGCTGTCGTTTCACGAGAGCGCCGACATCAGCGTGCTTGTGCCCGACAGCGGTCGCCTGCTGAGTGCCCGGTTGACCCGTGGCCGGTTTGAAGAGTTGTTGGACGAGCACGAGGCGCTGACCGCCATTGACAGGACCTTACGGCGGGCGTTGAACGAGGCCCAGGAGCGGGGTTATCGCGAAGAGGATGTCCAGGCAGTGCTGATGGTGGGTGGCAGCAGCCAGATTCCGGCCGTGCAACGCACCTTGCGGCGCATCTTTGGCCGTGATCGCGTCAGGCTCGACCGCCCGCTGGATGCGGTTGCCCGCGGCGCAGCCGCTTTCGTGGCCGGTGTGGACTTCTACGATCACATTCAACACGACTACGCCATTCGGTGGACCAACCCCCAGACCGGCCAGCACGAATACCGCACCATCGTCAAGCGCGGCACGCCTTACCCAACCGAGGAGCCGGTCAGCCAGTTGACGGTCAAAGCGACCTACGACGGCCAGACTCAACTGGGCATCGCCATTTTTGAAATGGGCGACCAGCGACGCTCGTCTGACGGGCAGCCGGTGGAACTGGTCTTCGACCCGGCCGGCGGGGTGCGGGTTATGGTCATTTCGGCCGATGAAGAAGAACGCCGGGCACGCTTCTGGATGAACGAACAGAACCCGACTTTCCTGATGCTGGAGACTCCCGCCGAACGTGGCCAGCGCTGTTTTGCGGCCAGTTTCTCCATCGATGCCAATAAGCGGCTGTTGATCACTGCCCGCAACCTGGCCGACGGCCGGCTAACGCATCACGACTACCCGGTGGTCAAGTTGACCTGAGGGTGATGATTGGCCTACTTGCGGATCTCAAATGAGGTGTCGTTCAACCTCTCGGCGCCGTCGGCAGTGATCAAAAAGCCGTCCTCCACCCGCAACCCGCCCCAGGGTGTGTTGAACAGCGGGATGTCGAC
>CAZHBM010000149.1:0-8466 GCA_964529945.1 uncultured Anaerolineales bacterium
CGGCGATGGCTTCGGCAGGTGGCAGCGGTGGCGGCGTGTGGTATCTCGAGGCCGAATCTTTGGGCCCACCCGACATATCCGTCTTCGACGACCTGCAAACCAGCCCGCCGGACGAGGCCCAAGGCGCAATCGTCCCCTCCAATTTCCTGGCGGCGGGCGAGGCCGATTCAACCCAATCACTTGCCACTCAAGACGAGGCTTCTCTTGACTTTGGAGAGGCCCAACCCATAGCCCTGGCCTTCGACCGGACGGACGGTGACTCAACTCTGTCCGTGCCCACTTCTGGGCCGGCAGGCGCACAGTCACAAGAAAGAATCTACGTGGCGCTTTCGAGCCAGGAAATTGTTGTGGTCGACCTCGAGACGCTGGCCAAGGTGAACCGTTTTCCTGTCGACGGTCGCCCGGTATTGCTGGCGGCAGGTCCGGGGCCGGGCCTGCTCTACGCTTTCCTGGATTCTCAAGCCTTGGTGTTGCTGGATACGGCCCAGGGTCAGGTGATTCACCGGTTGGATTGCCCGTGGATAGTCCAGGGGATGCAATACGATGGCCAATCGCAAAGTCTGTGGCTGGTCGAATCGGGCGAAGGCTCACTGGTTCGATTGCGCTGGGATCTCTCTGTGACCGAAGCCCAAAAACCTCTCGATGATTTGCCCGGCTCCATCAGCCTGGACGCCGAGCGCAGGCGGCTGTTCGTCACGCTGCCCGGCCGGCAAACCGTCCAATCATTCGACGCGGATACGCTTGAGCTCGAAGCGCAAGCTGCAATCCAGGGCCCGATAATCGCCGGCACCTACAGCCCGGAACAGAGGCGTCTATACGTTGTCAGTGCTCTGTCTCGCCGTTTCCGCGGTTTGACGATACTGGCGGCCGATAACCTGTCGCGCCAGGCGTTGATTGCCGGCAGCCAGGCGGTGCCACTGCAGCAGACTCGTGCGATGGCAGCTACTCCCCAAGGCGCTCTTCTACTGGCAGAAGGCAATCAACTGTACGTAGTTTCCGCTGAAGATTTTGGCCTGCGCCAGACTCTTTCTTTGGCCGGCCCGCTGGATGATGGAAAGTTGGCGGTCGCACCGCTTTCAGGCCGGTTCGTATGGGTCACGTCCAACCGGCTCTATCGCTACCCGTAACGTCGTCCACCTGCCCCGGCAAGCTCGACTGTCGCCGGCAGACCGCCGGGTCGTTCTCTGGTCGGCTACGCCCCATATGATTCTTGGAAGCCTTGCTCGCTTTGTGCCTTTCACATCCCGGCGTAGAACAAACTGCCGGCCATAATACCCGCCACCTTCCCCGCAACGGCCAGGGTCTATCCCAAATTCTTTGTTGGAGAAATTGGACCGAGCCAGTGCCTGGCTGTCAAACAGGCTCGTGAGAGACCGCTCACTGTATGTTTTAAGAAGCGCGTAGAATCAGGTAGTAAGAAGAGATAAAACTGGCCGCCGGATCACGTGGTTTTCTACCAAGAAAATGGGACATACCCCAACGGCCCAGGGCTGTTGACTCCGCCCATGGTTTATATTATCATCTGGCTATGATCTGTCCCTTCTGTCAATTCCAGAATCCTCCTCAGCACCAGTACTGTGGCCGATGTGGCAAAAGGCTGCCGACCTCCGGCCCACTTGAGGCACCCGGAGGCACGTTGCAGGGCGAACGCCGATTGGTCACCGTTATGTTTGCCGACATTTCGGGGTTCACCCCTATGGCCGAGAAGCGCGACGCCGAGGAGATGGTCACGCTGGTCAATAGCTGCCTGGGGCGCCTGAGTGAGTGCGTTTACCGGTACGACGGCACGATCGACAAATATATTGGTGACGCCATTATGGCCGTATTTGGCGCTCCCAAAGCGCACGAAGATGATCCGGAGCGCGCCGTGCGAGCCGCCCTGGACATGCAAGCCGCGCTGGCCGAATTTCGCAGCAATCCCCCACTGCCTCTGACTGCGCCCATTGATGTCCACGTAGGCATCAGCACCGGTGATGTCATTGCCGGACTCATCGGTGCCGAACGTCGCGCGGACTATACGGTGATGGGTGACACGGTCAACCTGGCCTCTAGACTAGAGGATTTGTCGACCCCCGGCCAGATACTGGTGAGTGAAGACACATTCCGCCTGACCAAACAGCTTTTCACATTCACCGACCTGGGAGAAATGACCATTAAGGGCCGGCTTGAGCCCACCAGGGTGTATCTGGTGCGGGGATTGCGCCGTCGCTCCACGTCGATGCGCGGCCTGACTGACCTGCGCTATCCATTAGTGGGGCGCCAGGGGGAGATGCGCAGCCTTTCACTGGCCGTTGAAACGCTACAGCACGGTGAGGGCGGTGTGGTACTTGTTGAAGGCGATGCCGGCATAGGCAAGAGCCGGCTGGTTACCGAGGTGCGTAACCAACTCCAGAATAGTAATAACGGGCATTTTCAATGGTTGGAAGGTCGCGGGCTATCGTATGGTCATTCGCTCAATTACCACCTTCTGGCCCACGCGCTGCGTGACTACCTGGGTGTCACCGACGAAGACGACGATGTGCGTGTCTGGCCCATCCTTCAATCGGCAACCCAGCAACTGCTCAATTCACGCGCCGAAGACGTCGTTCCCTACCTGGCCATTCTGCTGGGACTGCGTTTGTATGGCAAGGTTGCCGAGAGACTGCCGCAGACCAACCCGCAATTGCTCCAGCAGCGCACTTTTGCCGCCTTTGGCGAATGGGCCACTGCCGTCGCCGCAGAGAAGCCGCTTGTGCTGGCATTCGACGATATGCACTGGGCGGACCCCAATTCCATCGCCCTAATCCGCCACCTGATGAACCTTTGCCATCACCATTCTCTGCTCATCGTCTGCGTCAGCCGTCCGGACCGCGAATCGCCCTACTGGCACGTCCGGCAACAGGCCATCAAGGAGTACAGCGATGCCCTGGTGCACATTCAGCTGAGCCCTCTTAGCGAGAATGAGACGCTTGAATTTGTACATTCCCTGCTGGCCCTGGACGCTTTGCCGCCCGAACTGGAGTACATCATCCTGAGCCGGGCGGAAGGCAATCCGCTATTCGTTGAGGAAATCCTGAGAGCCTTCATCGCGCAAGGCGCGCTGTATGAAGATGCCGGCATATGGCGCGCCAATTGGCCGATTCCCGGCACGGAACTGCCGGAGACGTTACAGGGCATGTTGACCGCCCGTATCGATCGCCTCGGCGAACCAACGAAACGAGCGGTTCAAATTGCGGCCGTTATCGGCCGCGTCTTTCTGAAGTCGGTACTGGCACGCGTGATTGAGGACGAAACGCAGCTCGATAACAGCCTGAATCAACTCGTTGAAACGGGCATCATACGCGAACGGAGACAAGATCGGGCACAGGATACGGAGTATATTTTCAAACACATCCTCACCCAGGAAGCCGCCTACCAGACTCTTCTGGCACAACAAAGAAAAGTCTATCACCGCCAGGTGGCCGATGCACTTGCACGTCTATTCTGGGAGCGTGGTGAAGCCTTGGCCGGGGCCGGGCTGGTGGCCACCCATTACGAACGTGCCGACGCCTGGTACCGCGCTATTCGATACCTGGAACGGGCCGGCGATGGCGTGAGGGCGGCTTTTGCCAACAAGGAAGCCGTCGATTACTACACAAGAGCGCTCCAACTGGCCGACACGTGGAACGTAGAAGAAGTCGAGCCTCTCCAACGGCTGGGACTGCACGAAAAGCGCGGGGCGCTGCTACCCACGCTGGGAGACATTGAGGGCGCATTGAACGACTACCGGCGCGTGCTCGAATTAGCCCAGGTCACACAGGACCAAAAAGCTGAGTTACGCGCCCTCAATCAGATCGGCAGCTTGCTGGCAGGCACGCAGGCCATGGAACAGGCAGGCGAATACTTCAATCGTGCATTGGAACTGGCCCGCTCGATAGGTGATCAAGAAGGTATGGCCGACAGCCTTAATCGGCTGGGTGAATCTTTCCGACAATCGGGAGATTATCGGCAGGCGCAACAGTGTCACCTGCAAGCATTGGAGATCACCCACAATCTGGAAAACAAAGCCCTGTTGGCAAATAGTCTGGAAGGCTTGGGGCAGATCGACTTCCTGCGCGGTCGACTGCATACCGGCATCGACAAGTATAACCAGGTGGTCGATTTGCGGCGTCGCCTGGTTGATCAAGTTGGGTTGATGGAGGCACTCGATGCCCTGGCAGAAATATATCTGTGGCAAGGCAAATACCAACAGGTCTTAGACGTATGCCTGGAAGGGTTTGATTTTTTAAGTCGAGTGGGAGACCTACCCAATGTTGTTTCCCTGCACACCTATTTTGCGCTTGGCTACATGTTTTTAGGTGACCTGGAAATGGTTGAAGATCACCTGTTGGCCGGCTTGGAGGTGGCCCGTCGCCTCGACCATATGGTGATGCAATCCAGAAGCCTCAGCTGGTTAAGCTATTACAAACTGGAGATCGGTCAAATCGACGACGCCCTGGAATATGCTCAGGCCGCCAACAAGTATGCCGAAGCATCTGCTTCTCCATTGTACAAGGCGCGTGCTCAGTCGCGACTGGGCACCGTTTTGCTCGAACGGGGAGACGCCGAAGCGGCGCTCGAGATATTCGATCAGGTATGCGCCGCGGTCAGGCGTATCGATTCGGTGCCGGATCGTGCCATGACCCTTTACAACCGTGGTTGCGCCAACTTGAAGTTGGGTCGCCTGGAAGCGCTGGAACGCATCTCGGACGAATTGTCGCAGGTCGCAGGTCGGAGCCAACTGGGCGAGTACCAGGTGCGCGGCCGATGGTTGCGCGCCCAGCTCCTGGCGGCCAGAGGCGAAAACCAGGCCGCTCTAGGTCTTCTGGAAGACGCCCGAGCCTTGACCGAGGAACAGAGCGCCAGTTACCTGCAATGGGCCATCGACGTTGCCATTGGCGATATGCACCAGGTTGAAGGGCGCCGGGCCGAAGCCCAATATGTCTATGCAAAAGCCTGGAAAACCATCCAAAAGGTGGCAAGCACTCTCTGCACCGCCGACGCCGAAAAGGGTCTCCTCGAATCGGCTAACGTTGCCCAGTTGCGCTCGAAACTCGAAGGCGCCGCGTAACCTCACGGGGCGAAGGCTTTCTTTCCTTACCGGACGGCTGGAGACACATCTCGCTCTGTGTGGGCCCTTGGACTCGTGTTATGGAAAAGCTGCCAAGCGACGTACGAGAATATATACGGAGACACCAACTATTGCCCACCGGCGGGGCATTGGTCGTCGGCGTGTCGGGTGGTCCCGATTCCTTGTGTTTGCTGCACCTCCTGAAACGGCTGATGCCCGCGCGCAACACACGCCTGCACGTCGCCCACCTGGATCACGGCATCCGGGGTGAAGAGGCAACCGCCGACGCGCGCTTTGTGGAACAACTGGCCAGTGAATGGGGACTCGCCTTCAGCTCTGCTCGAGCCGATGTTCCCGCGATTGCCAGGAGCCACCGGCTGACAATGGAGGAAGCCGCCCGCTGTGCTCGCTACAGCTTCCTGGCACTCACCGCTCTTTCTGTCGGTGCCCAACACATTGCCGTGGCCCACAATGCAGATGACCAAGCCGAGACGGTTTTGATGCACTGGCTGCGCGGTTCAGGGTTGCCGGGGCTGCGCGGCATGTTGCCGGCCACGCCACTCTCAGAGTACCGGCTGTTGGAGGACTGGCACCGCTGGGCAGAGTCTGCCGACATCAAACCCCCGCCAGATTTACGAAATCCGCAAGACTTGACTCTGATTCGTCCGTTGCTGGCGGTTGCGCGCTCAGAGATCGAAGCTTATTGCGATCAACACAACTTGGAGCCGCGCACGGACAGTTCCAACCTGGATACCACCTACTACCGGAACCGTCTACGACACGAGTTGATTCCTTATCTGGAGACCTATAATCCCAATATTCGAGAAGTCCTGCGACGAACCGCCGACGTGGTTGCAGCCGACTACGATATTCTGCGCCGGCAACTGGGGCAGGCCTGGCAAACAGTGGTCCGAAATGAATCGCACCAGGCCGTAACCTTCGACCTGGCCGGTTGGCAGGCTCTCCCATTGGGCTTGAAACGGTCAACCATCCGCGAGGCGATTCACCGGTTGCGACATCAATTGCGTAATATCAATTTTGTCCACGTGGAAGATGCCGTTGCCGTGGCATCAACCGGTGAAACCGGAAACCAGGCCATGTTGCCCCATGGGTTGATGCTGAACGTCGGCTACGACAGCTTCACGATTTCCGAATGTGATTTCAAGGATTTGCCTCACCTCCCGTTGCTGTTAGACGTCGAACGCCTCGAGGTTCAAGTGCCGGGTGCCACGCCGCTGCCAGATACAAGCTGGACTCTATACGCTGATCTGACCGAAAAGCCGGCGGCGCCGGACGTTGTTGCCGCAACAGTAGATAAGCAAGGCAGGCAATGGGACGTTGTGTTGGATGCCGACATCGTGGGAAGCCGCCCATTTCTGAGGCGACGCCAGGTGGGCGACCTATTCCATCCGCTGGGATTGGACGGCCACAGCAAACGCGTAAACGAGTTTATGATCAACGAGAAGATTCCGGCCGGCTGGCGCCGGCATGTGCCGCTATTGGTAACCGCCGCCGGTGAGATTACGTGGGTATGCGGTTGGCGCATCGATCACCGGGCGAGGGTGACGCCGTATACCCGCCGTTACCTGCACCTGCGCTTCCAGTCGGAATTATGAACGCCCGGCGCCAAATTCAGGGTCGCGCCAACCAAGAGTGGGCCGGTTTTTCTCGCCGGTTCGACGCACGATGGAGTCGTTTTGGTGAGCCTTGATAATGCCCACAAACCACCCTTAATCGCTATCGTCGGCCCGACCGCCGTCGGTAAAACGGCCACGGCCGTAACCCTGTGCCAATGTTTCAATGGTGAGATCGTTTCGGCTGATTCGCGCCAGATCTATCAACAATGCGACATCGGCACCGCCAAACCATCGACCGCAGAGCAGGCGGCGGCCGTCCATCACCTGATAGACGCAGTAGCCCCCAACCAGACTCTTTCGCTGGCGGAATACCAGACGCTAGCTTACGCCGCCATCGAAGATATCTTGGACCGAGGGCGCCTCCCTTTCCTGGTGGGCGGCTCGGGCCAATGGGTACAGGCCGTGTTGGGCGGTTGGATTATTCCGCGCGTTCCGCCCGACCCGCAACTGCGGGCGGAACTGAAGGCCCAGGCGGAGGAGAAAGGCAATGAATACCTGCACCAACGGCTTGCGGCGGTTGATCCGGAGGCCGCCAGCCGAATTGATTTCCGCAATCAACGGCGCGTGATCCGGGCGCTCGAAGTTTTTCTCAAAACCCAGATGCCCATCAGCCAACAGCAGCAAGCCCAATCGCCACCGTATCGAATCCTGCAAATCGGCCTGACAATGCCACGCCCAGAATTGTACGCGCGAATAGACGCCCGC
Organism: uncultured Anaerolineales bacterium; assembly: GCA_964529945.1. Lineage (GTDB taxonomy): Bacteria > Chloroflexota > Anaerolineae > 4572-78 > NAK82 > CAZHBM01. The sequence continues at coordinate 7,411 of CAZHBM010000149.1, forward strand.
ATCGAACGTATGCTGACGGCCGGACTGGTGCAGGAGGTGCGCGCTTTGCTGCAAAGCGGTTATGGGCTCCGGCTGCCGGCCATGTCAGGCTTGGGTTACCGGCAGATCGGCCAATACCTAAGCGGGCAGATCAGCCTGGAAGAGGCCGTCCGGCTGACCCAGAAGGAGACGCGTCGCTTTGTACGCCAGCAGTATAACTGGTTTCGTCTGGACGATCCTGCCATCCACTGGTTCGACCCTTCGGTCACTAATTCCGGCCCCATCGTCAGCCTCATCTCCGATTTTTTGACGGCCGGCGTTGACGATGACGGCAACTCCTGCGCCGCGACCGACAGCCTTGCGCCCCCTCAGGCTTAGTGCCTCGGACATCTAGGGTCTGTCCCAGATTTTTTGTTGGAGAAATTGGACCGAGCCAATGCTCGGCTGCCGAGCAGGCTTGTGAGAGACTGCTCACATAAAGTTTTGATGCGCCCGGCCGCCGACTCCTATGGCCATCTACCGGGAAAATAGGACACCTCCAGATATCTTATCTAGGCTGGTTTTTTCGATCGGATTGTGGTAAGATTTATCACTACGTCTAGAATTGGACCCACACAAAAATTAGGAGGCTGCAATGGCTTCGTTGCTCAGCAAAGTACAAACCTTGATCTCGGCAAACCTGCATTCCCTTGTGGACCGAGCGCTGCAGGCGAACTCGGTGGCAGTCTTCGACGAGTACATCCGCCAGGCGGAAGACAACCTCGACGACCTGGAAGACGCGCTGGTAACCGTCAAGGGCCAGGTGAAGACTCTGCGCCGAAAATACGAGATTTTCCAATCGGAAGTTGACCAACTGGATGCCGACATTGACCGGCTGCTCAAAGCCGGCAAAGAGGATTTAGCCATCGCTGCCCAGTCGCAATACAACTCGAAGCTGACCCTGGCAGAGGAATATAAAGAGCAATGGCAAAAACAAGAGGCCGAGGCACAGAAGCTGAATGACGCCCGCCTCAAGCTGGAAGCCAAATTGTCCACCATCAAACAGGAACGTGAGCACTTGGTTGCGCTGTTGGAGTT
>CAZHBM010000150.1:0-8429 GCA_964529945.1 uncultured Anaerolineales bacterium
CAGGGCGCTTGGTTGGGCTTACGACGATCGTGAATTCCATCCCGATCATTGCTGCTTGGGCGCCCCGATCAGGGATCACACCGGTAGGGTTGTAGCTGCCGTCAGTCTGGCCGGCCTAATCAACTACATTGACAAATACGGCAAGGATGCACTGGTCGGTGCAATCAAAGACACAGCCGATGCCATCTCCCAAGACCTTGGTTTTTGGCGAGACCGTAGCTGACGAGGGAGTTTAAATCGTGGCGCAGACAATGACGAGCTGCCAGCGGGTCTCGGCCGCACTAGGATTTCAGACACCTGACTATGTTCCCCTGTTCGATCAGTATTGGGGCAATTTTCTCAACCAATGGCGCGCCCACCAGGGATTGCCGCCTCGCACGGATATTCCCCTTGATGATATTGTGTTTGACGCCGAAGATATCCAGGCGCACTTTGGCGTGGATTTGTACAAGGTGATCCCGGTCGAGGATCCCTGGCCCAGCCGGAAAGCCTCGCACGGAGAGAGCGCCGGTTACGTCGTCGAGCGCGACGGCTGGGGACGCATCGTGCGCCGCAAACCAACTTCTCCCTACGGCGATCCCGTCGAGGTTACCTTGGTCGACAAAGGCCAACTCGACAGCTTGTGTTTTGAGTCGCCCGCGGAAGATTCCCGTTACGGCCGGATGCTGGAACAGGTGCAACGGATAGGCGCATTGAAACGCCGGCCCTACATCTTCTTCAAGATTGGGGGACCCTTTTTGCGTTCCAGCTTCCTGCGCGGCGACTACCAATGGTATGTCGATATTGCTGAAGACCCGTCGTTCTGCCGTGCATTGGTTTCCCGGCTGGCCGACCACCTGGTCTCTGTGGCACTTGAGGCCGTACGCCGAAGTGGGTTGGCGCCGGAAGATACCAGCGTGTGGATTTTTGATGACGTGGCATCGAACCGCGGACCGCTGATATCGCCCGACTCGTATGAGGCTGTATTCCTGCCGACCTTGCGAAACATGGTAGCGAAAATCAAGGCTGCCGGCGTCGCTCACGTAGGCTATCACTCGGACGGGGATGTGCGCCCACTGCTTGACGGCCTGGTGGATGCAGGCATCAGCATTCTCAACCCGGTCGAGCCCAGGGCCAATATGGACGTCGTGGCTTTGCGCCGCAAGTACGGCGACCGGTTGGCCTTCGTTGGGGGCATCTGTAATACACAGATTCTACCCTGCGGCGACCAAAAGACGGTCCGGAGTCACGTGAATCACGTACTCTCCATTGCCGGTGATGGCGGCCTGGTCATCGGCTCACATTCCATTTCCGGGGACGTCTCGATTGACCGCTATCTGTCGTTTATCGAGATTCTGGAAGAGCGCGGACGTCCTCCTCAAGGTAGTTTTGCATGACGAGTGCTGGTAGTGTGGGATTGACAAAGCATAACGGAAACCACTTTATGGAGAACTCGGACATCGCAAGTGTCTCCTGGCCCGATCACCTGGTGTTTGGGGAGGGAGATGGCAGGTTGGATACGACGGATTCGTTACGACGCCGTTTTGAATGTTGGCGCCGCGACCTCAATGCGGGGACGATCCACTGGCGCGAAGTGTTTACTCGAAGCCGCGAATCCCGCTGGTATGCCTCTCCGGACAATCCCCTCACCCAGTGGCACAAGCTGCGCTCGATTGCGTGGAACGATCTCGAAGTCGTGCCGCAGATCGCCCACGAATTCGGACTCACCGCCGACCTGTACGTTTCGATACTTGATGAGGGACGCCCTCTCGCTTCCAAGCGGGAACGGCAACGAAGTTACCACAATCCAATGCATGGGCAGCACGTCACCTGGCAAACCCGATGGAGTCGGGCACATCCCGAATACACGATGGTCGATCGAACCGGCTCTCAGCGCCAGTGGGGAGTATTGTGCTATGCCTATCCCGAAGTGCGGCAGCATATGTGCCAGCGTATTTTGGCACTGTCGGCTCAATACGGTTTCGATGGCGTCTTCCTGTGCTTGAGGTCGCAATGTAAACCGGCTGCATTCGCTGATTTATTTGGATTCAACCAGCCGATCTGCGAGGAGTACCAGCAACGATATGGTCGCCATATCTTGCAGGAGGACTTCGACCTTCAGCTTTGGAGTGACCTGCTGGGTACGTATCTGACCCGTTTTCTGCGTGATCTCCGTCCGCAACTGCTCAACCGAGGTCTGACGTTGACTGTAGGGATACCTCGTGGTGACATTCTCGGGCCCCCGATGGGGAACTGGACTCTCCAATGGCGCGATTGGGTGGCCGACGGACTCGTGGATGGGCTGGTGATAGACCAGGATTCGAGCCGCTGCCCGTCGATGTGGCACGACTTGTGGCCGATGTTTCGTGGTTACGGCTACCGTCAGAACTATGTCGATGGTTACAATACCCGCTCCCTGATGGAAGATCTACGGGACGTCTATGGTCCGGCACTTGCCGGCACACCGGTGCGACTGTACGTTGCCCGGCAGTGGTCTCCGCGCTGTGAGACTGAGGAAGCAACTATCAGGGCTCAAGAAGCGGTTTGCGGTTTGGTTTTCAGTACCTTTCGTTTTGATAACCCGGCAGTCATCGATCGCGGAGATTTCCAGGCCTGACCGGGAAACGCGTCCCGAAAGAGAGCGGCACAAGAAGTGTCGCCTGTACAAGACTTCCGGACGTAGAGGCAAACGATCTTGCCCTTGAGTACAGATATTTGAGAGGAGGTGATGCAGGCCACAGATTCAGCAATCACGTATTCACAGTTGTTTCGTTGCTACATCTGGAAACCCCCGAAATTCGCCCACAGTCGTTGAGGACGAAAAGAGTCGTAAAGGAGGATGTTGTTCATGAAACACCGATTAGCTTTTGTTCTGCTGGCTGTCATGGTAGTGTTGTCCATGGTGGCAGCTCAGTGTGGCGCCCCGGCCACCCCGGAAAAAGTCATCGAGACCGTGGTGGTCACGGAACAGGTTGAGAAAGAGGTCGTTGTCACCAAGGAAGTGGAAAAGGTGGTAACGGTCGAAGTCGAGAAGGTGGTCGAGGTCGCGAGCGAAATGCCACCGGCTGAGATTACTGTTGTCATCCCGGAAGAGCCCCCCAACTTCGACTGGGGCTACGTTGGCTTATCGCATCTCCCCGTCACCCGCAATGCGTACGAAGTACTCGTGACGCGCGATCCGGAAAGCGGCGACCTGGCCCCCGAGCTGGCTGTCTCGTGGGAGCAGTTGGACGACTACACCTGGGAGTTCAAACTGCGCGAGGGTGTCACCTTCAGCGATGGCACTCCGTTCAACGCCGAAGTGGCGAAATGGAATATCGAGACCCTGTCTAATCCCGAGCTGAACAAACACGTGTTCGCCAACTTCGGGCAGCAGTATGAAGTGACCGTGGTCGACGACTATACGATTGACGTCAAGGCCACCCAGGATCCTGATCCCATTATGCCTCGCCGCCTGTACTGGCTGCAGATGACCACCCCCAAGGCCGTCGAGGAAGATCCCGATTTCCAGAGCATGGTGGGCACGGGTGCCTACGTTCTTGATGAATGGGTCAAGGGTGAGCATATCACCATGTCAGCCAACCCGAATTACTGGGGCGGCGAGCCAGACATCAAGAAAGTGACCTTCATCTGGCGTACTGAATCCGCGGTACGCGCGGCTATGATCCAAGCAGACGAAGCCGACATCGCGGCATGGTTAGCGCCGCAGGACGCCGGTCCGATCCGCACCTTGGGTGCCAACATCCCCGAAACTCCGTTCATGCGGTTCGATCCTTACCCGCCTCTGGATGACCTCCGTGTGCGTCAGGCCATTTGTATGTCAATCGACCGCGATGCCATTGCCCAGCAGATTTTCGCCGGCTATGCGGTTCCGGCCAGCCAAATCATCACCCCGGACGTGGTGGGTTACAACGACAATATTCCGTTCTTCCCCTACGATCCTGAGGCAGCACGGCAACTGATCGAGGAAGCCAGGGCAGACGGCGTGCCGGTAGACAAGGAACTGACGATTGTCGGCCGCAAGGGTATCTACCCCAACTCCACCGAGAACATGGAAGCCCTCCAGGCATGGATGGCTGACATCGGCCTGAACGCAAAGCTGGAAATGCTGGAGACCAGCGCTTGGGTCGAGCAGACTCTGGAGAAGCCGCAGCCTCCCGATCGCCTGGGCCTGCTGCAAAGCTCGCACGGCAACGAGGCTGGTGACGGCATCTTCACGCTGATGGGCTACTACCGCTCGGATGCGCAGCAGAATGCTTTCCCGGATCCCAAGATGGACGAGATGATCGATGCGGCGGCCAAGCTGTCAGGTGAGGCACGCGATGCAGCTGAAGCAGACGCATTCGCCTACGAGCACGATAACATCCTGCAGAGCTGCCCGATGGTTCACATCCAGGCTCTGTGGGGCGTCTCCGGTCGCCTCAGCTGGGAGCCCAGGTTTGACAACCTGGTCCTGATCAAGACGGCCAGTATCAAGTAGATCTAAGTTACACATTGGTGTCAGTGGGGCTTTGAGGCCAAAATGTCCGAGACCTCAAAGCCCCACCCGACTGTTGACTCACGGATAGACTTCGCAGGGGGGCTGAATGGGTCGATACATAGCTCGACGCCTGATCCAATCATTCTTTGTTGTATTTGCGGTTGTGGTGCTCGTCTTTATCCTGTCGCGACTGACCGGTGACCCGGCCGAGTTGTATCTGCCGTTGCACGCCACTGAGGCAATGCGCGAGAGCTACCGGCAGGCACACGGTCTGGACAAACCTATCCTGATTCAGTTGGGTTATTTCCTGCTCGATGTATTTCGAGGCGATTTCGGTAACTCGATGTGGCAGAAAGTACCTGCGTTACCATTGGTGTTGCATCGATTGCCCTTCACGTTGGAGCTGGCAGGTATTACGATCACCGTGGCGTTTTGCCTGGCGTTCGTGTTAGGCAGTGTATCCGCTCTCCGTCCTTTGAGTTTCATTGACCGGGCCACTACCTTTGTCAGTCTGGTGGGAGTCACAGTGGCCGATTTCTGGCTGGCGCTGGTATTGATTTTGGTATTCGCCGTCCATTTGCGCCTGTTGCCCACCTCCGGCACCGGCGGCCTGGAATATCTAATACTGCCGGGAATTACCCTGGGCTGGCGCCCATTGGGCCGGATGGCTCAGGTGGTGCGATCTTCAGTGCTCGATCAGCTTTCTGGCTGCTACGTGACCACAGCTCGTGCCAAGGGGTTGAACGAACGGGCAGTCATTTTCAAACACGTTATGCGAAACGCTATCATTCCGGTCCTGACTGTGGCCGGCGTCGAATTTGTAGGTCTGGCTAACGGCGCCGTGATTGTTGAGACGGTTTTCGGTTGGCCCGGCATCGGCAAATTGACCATCGATGCTTTGGAACGACGGGATTTTGCTATCATTCAAGCTTGTGTATTTGTTGTTGCGTTACTGGTGGTTGCGCTCAATTTGCTGATTGACTTCATCTATGCTGCCGTCGATCCTCGTATCCGGTACAAATAGAATGCTGATACTCTCTCGAATTCTGTCTTGGAGAAGATAATGACGAATTGCCCGGTTCACCAACCTGCCGTTGGCGGGGTTCCAGAATTACCCCCCCAGAAGCCAGCGTGGGTACAGGCTATGCAGCTGCTGCTCAACGACAAGGTTGCCCTTCTGTCGTTGGTGTTCATATTCGTATTGATATTAGCTGCTATCATCGTCCCTGGCGTGATGGGTAACTCGGTCTACAAAATGAACATGCCGGATCGTTTCATCAGACCTGGGTTCTCGACAGGCCACATTTTCGGTACCGACCAACTCGGGCGGGATATGTTTGGTCGCATTCTGTTGGCATCGCGCGTGTCGTTATCGACTGCCTTTCTGGTTGTGGGGTTGAGCCTGGTATTTGGTGTGAGTCTGGGTGTAATAGCAGGCTATTACGGCGGCTTTTTTGATGATGCCATCATGCGTTTCGTTGATGTAGCCATGGGTTTTCCATCACTGCTGTTGGCGTTGATCGTGATTTACGCCCTGGGCCCCAGTATCATCAATGTGATCATCGTCCTGGCAGCGACGCGTTGGATGCTCTACACGCGAGTCGCCCGGGCGGAGACGCTGAGGATCAAACGCTATCAATATGTGGAAGCTTCGCTGGGGCTGGGCAGCGCCGACATTCAGATAATGTTGCGGCATATCGTGCCCAACCTCATGAGCGTGATGTTTACTTTGGCCACAATGGAAATCGCCGTAGTCATTCTCGCCGAATCCTCCCTGAGTTTCCTCGGTCTGGGTATTCAGCCACCTGATGCGTCGCTGGGACTGTTGATCGCTCAGGGAAGGGAATACATCACCACTTCGTGGTGGGTGATGTTCTTTCCCGGGGTGGCGATTTTCGCTGCCACCATGGCCCTGAGTCTGCTCTCCAATTGGTTGGGCATTGCCCTGGACCCGGTTCAACGCTGGCGCCTTACCTCCGTGCGCCGGACGGGAGCCTAAGTCAGATGCCGGTCCCAACCTTCGGTCCGCGATGCAGAACCAGTCGCTCAGTTATGGTGTTAGAGTGTTTCTCCAACCAACATCCAACCACCAACAACGAAAGGACGTGACACTATGGCCGCACCCATTTCTGCACAAGACATCAAGCCGTTGCTCAAAGGCGTCAACAACATTCAGTTTACTCCCTTCAAGTCAACTACCGAGATCGACATCGAGGCTTTACGCGCCAATACCCGTTTTATGATCGAGGCGGGAATCGTCAACGGAAAGGGCATCCAGGTAATTGGCGGTTCGAATGGGGAAGGATTCTCTCTGACCTTCGACGAATACAAGCTGCTTATCGATGTCGTGGTTGAAGAGGCGGCCGGCAGGGTGCCGATTTGTGTAGGTTGCATTCGCCCGGCGACGACCCCGGTGGTCCAAATCGCCAAATACGCTGAGGCAGCGGGGGCAGACTGTCTGATGCTCCTGGCCCCATACTACTACCCGGCTTGCGCCGAGGACGTGGTTTTCGAGCATTTCAAGACGGTGGCTGAAGCGACCAAGCTGGGAATTATGATCTATAACAACCCTACGGTCACGGGCCAGGACCTGTCGGTCAATCTCTTGTGCCGTTTGGCGGAGATCGACACCATTGTTGCCCTCAAAGAATGCACCAAAAGCATGGAGAAGCTGCGTGAAGTGACTCTCAAGCTGGCGGATCGCTTCGTCATCATCCCCAACGCCACCCGCTACTTGATGCCGTTCGATTATTCCCTTGGGGCGGAGGGATTTATCACCATCTACGGCAATATGGCCCCGGCTTATGCACTCGAGATGTCGGACATCGCCGAGCGCGGTGACTTCCAACGAGCCCAGGAAATGTGGGTTAAGGCGCTCGATCTCAGCAAATTCCTTTACGCGTCCGGCCTGGCGGAACTGACGGCGCGCGGCAAAGAAATGTGCCGGCTTGTTGGCCGACCCATGGGCGATTGTGAGCGACTGCCGCTGCGCCGTCCCAACGAGGCGGAACGTGGCCGGCTGCAAGAGTTGATGCAGCAAGCCGGCATGGTAACTGGTAAATAACTGCGACTAATTAATTGACATGTACGTTTGGATAGGAAGATATGACCACAATCCGGCAGGAAATCCTGGAGAACCTGCGCCAGTTTGACACGCCAACGATCTGCAATGTCATTGAGCTTTTTGTTGTCCGGCCGCAGACCGCGGGTTACATGGACGGGCGTATCAGCGCCTGCTACCCCGAACTCCCGCCGATGGTAGGCTTTGCAGCCACGGCTACCTTCCGTAGCTCTGAGCCTCCGCGCCAAGGTGACGCATATGCCGGTGCCGAGGCTCAAATCGAGCGTTTCCAGGAGTTGTCCGGGCCTGCCGTCGTCGTGTTTCAGGATCTGGATGACCCACCGGTGGGCGCGACCTTCGGCGAGGTGATGTGCAGCATGTATCGGGCCTTCGGTGCGGTTGGGTTGATAACCAGTGGCGCGGGCCGGGATATGGCTCAGATTCGGGCATTGGATTTCCCGTTGTTCACCTCGGGAACCATCTGTTCCCACGGGTATAACCATACTCCCGATATTCACGTCCCCGTCCGAGTTGGCGGGTTGATGATATACCCGGATGATCTGCTGCACGGTGATGTGAATGGCGTGACCAACATACCGCTGGACATAGCCGGAGACGTGGCGGATGCGGCCAGGGAGTTTGTAGCCGCTGAGGCGGTTGTGCTGGAAATATTGCAGTCCGGCAGGGCCTCGGCGCAAAAGATCGCCCAGGCCCGTGCCGAACAGCGATCGATGATAGGCCGGCTAAAAGCGCGAGTGTCTCGAAAATGCGGCCTGGTTTGAGCTTGAAACGCACCGATGACACAGTGAGGCCGACTTGCCGCCGGCCTCGAAACCAGGTGCGAGTCTGGTTAAATACCTGGCGGGCACCAGCCCGCCAGGTATCACAATTGGGCAACAAATCGCCTCG
>CAZHBM010000151.1:0-8391 GCA_964529945.1 uncultured Anaerolineales bacterium
CGCCGAGTTGCCCGTCGCGGTCAACCCGTTTATCGAAACGGTGTTATTTTGAAACGAGGCCGCCCCGCCCAAGCCATCGGCCCGGTTCCAGGTATTGTCCTTATAGCCCACGCCGCCCGAGCCCCCCTGGACAGTGTTGTCGGTGAAGGTCAGGTCGACGGCCGTCACGTTGCTGTAAGTGGCGTACAAGCCACCGCCGTGAGCTTGGCCGCCGCGCGGGCTGCCGTCGCCGCCGGTCGCCCGGTTACCGTCGAATACCACGTTTTGCATCTGCACCGGGCATTCGGTACCAGGGCCGCCCCACAGGAAGGCCGCCCCACCCCCACCGACGGTTTCAGTATCAGGCCCCACAACCTGATTATTGGTGAAGGTCACATTCTTCAAATAGACTGAAGCATTTTCCAGGCACAGCATGCCCCCGCCCATAGCACCCCAATTGCCGAGACGCGTATTGACGAAGCCATTCTGAATGGTGATATTCTCGAAACTCTCCAACTGGTAGGTGTTGGCGATCAAAAAAACGCGCTGTCCGCCTTGGCCATCAATGACGGTCGGTGAGCCATCAGCTGCCCCAAGCTCCCAATTGGTGGCATCAAAACCACCGATGATACTGAGCGATTTCTTTTCCTCGATATCGACGACGGCCCGGCCTTCGCCGGTGTAGACGCCGCTGGCTAACCAGATGACGTCTCCAGACTGCGCTGAATCGACAGCATACTGGATAGAAGCACAGGGATTATCCGCCGATCCGCAGGTAGGTGAATCGGCTGCATTGATCGAGCTTCCGGGTGGCACCACGCGAATGGTGCGCGACGCCGATTGAGCGTGAACTGTTAAAGTAGGCGCCAGGCTCATACCGATCACGGCCATCAGGGCCAAAAGTCTCACACAGCGTGTGACCAGTTTGGTTAATTTATACATAGTATCTACCAGTTATTTCCCCAATTGTAAGATCCCCATCGCCTGGTTGATGTTTTCTGCCGGCACCATATGCCTTGCTGCACCCCAACCAGGATGGTACAATGACCGGGACTTAGTCCCAATCGGTGATTACGCTCGTTACATGTTACATACACCATGCTACAAAGCCATTGCATAACTGTCAATAGGTAACTTGTCTCACTCCATCCGGCTCACCACGAGTCTGTGATCGCAATCCCGGCTCCCGCAGCCAAGGGAGGTCCACATCCAGCGTGAAAGTTGGCATTAACTGCTTCTTTCTTCAGCCACACATTGGCGGAATGAAACAATATCTACTGAATCTTCTCTACCACCTGTTGGCACTGGACGAGGCCGACAGCTACGTGCTGTTTTGCTTCCCTCACAATCTGCCTGTTTTGGCCGAAAAGGGCAAAGATTGGTGGCAGGCAAACATGGTCCTGGTGCAGCAAATGGGCGACATCCGGCCTCACCTGAAGGATTTGGACCTTTATTTCAGCCCGATCAACGGGCTGCAGCCGTTACCGGTGCCGGCCATACCGACCGTGATTACCTTGCCCGATACGCAAGAAACTGCCTTCCCCCACAACTTCCTGGCCCACGATTTGGCTTATCGTGATTGGTACCACCGAGCTTCGGCCAGTGTAGCCGACAGAATCATTACTCTGTCACAATTCTCAAAACAAGCTATTTGCTCCAGCTACCGGGTACCGGCCGACAAAGTGACGGTTGCTTATCCAGGCGTGGACACCGACCTTGAGGGCAATGTGGAAGAGGCAAGGCATTCGCTGGATGGGCTGCCGCCGGCCTACGCCTTCTATCCTGCCAACCGCTGGGCACATAAAAATCATGACCGCCTGCTGGCCGCCATCCGGCTGCTGCGCGATGAGTATGATCTGACCATTCCCCTTGTTTGCAGCGGGCACGACGTGGCAACGGGAAGCCCCCTGAGGGACACGATTGCACGTTACGGCCTGCAAGACGTGGTCCACGATCGCGGCTACGTCTCAGCCCAGCAAATGGCCACGCTTTACCGCCATGCCCGGTTGCTGATATTCCCTTCCCTTTATGAAGGCTTTGGCTTGCCGCTGGTGGAAGCCATGGCCGCCGGGTGCCCGATTGCGGCCGCTGGCTGTACCAGCATACCGGAAGTGGTAGGACAAGCCGGCCTTTTGTTCGACCCCTGGCAAGTTTCGACGATTGCGGACGCTTTGCGCGAACTGTGGAACGACGGTGAGCTGCGGGCAAGCCTGGCCCAGCAGGGTAGACAACGCGTACGAGAATTCTCAATCCAACGGATGGTAACGGCCCACCAGGAGGCATTCCACCAGGCCAGGCGGGTCTATTCGGGTGCTCGCTGCGCTCGCAATCGAACACTTGTCCTGCCTTATTTTCTTTTGAGAGTGCTGACCAAGAAAGCGACGGGGGTTTATGGTCGCCGAACAAGACACGCCTGAAGGCGGCAGCCACGAGACTGCTGATACCGTCAGCGCCGGGCCGTTGATCAGCGTGGTGACCGTCACTCTCAATTGCGCCCAGACCGTGGGCGCAACCATCGAGAGTGTTCTGGCCCAAAGCTGGCAAGAGTTCGAATTTGTGATCAAAGACGGTGGCTCAACCGACGGTACGCTTGCGGTCATCGGAGACTATGCGGTCCATCGACTGGTCTCTCGACCCGACACAGGCATTTATGCCGCGATGAACCAGGCGGTTGCGTTATGCCGCGGGGACTATCTGTGCTTTCTCAACGCCGGCGACACCTTTGCAGACAGGGAAACGCTGGCCCACGTGGTCCGCCAGATCACAGCGCACCCAGAGATAGCCTTTTTCTACGGGGATTTTCTATCCAGGCAGCGCCATCCCATCTATGGTGACCCCGGCTCTGTGGGACGTCCGATTTTTGCCCCCGACCGATACGGCCGTTTGACGGCCTACCTGACATCGGTATGCCAGCAGACCTGGTTTGTACGCCGTGACCTTTACGTGACTTACCCGCTTGATACGCGTCTTGGCATCAAGGCGGATCACGATTTTTTCCTGCACTGGGTCCTGGAGAGGAAGATTGCCACCTTTCATATCCCCGAAGCGGTGATCGTATACGCCGGCGGCGGCGTTAGCCAGGTGAACGAGATTCAGTTGCGGCAAGAACACCGGCTGCTGTTGCGCCGTTATTTCACACCGGTCGAAAGGGTCGTATTCGCGGTTATCCAGAAAGGGCGCCAGGTCTACCGGGTGGCCCGGTTCAAGTTGACCCGGGTTCGCCCCACCACGTGAGCCTAAGACGATTTTAGGTCTCAGTCGGGCGGCGTAGATCTCAACCAGACGTTTCCCGACACGAACGAGGTCAACAACCCCCAAGCCCAGACCAATAAATAAAGCGGAGCAGCCAGCAGAGCTTTCACGTAACGTCGCCGGCCATGGACCCACCGCAAGCCAACCAGGTAATAAGCCACGTCAATCAGCAGCGCCAAGCCGGCCGGTATGGCGATCAAGGCCTTGACTGCCGGGGGATGGAGCGGCAGCGCTATTCCCAATAGCAGAAGCAATCCTTTTGCCACCAGCAACAACGTTTTGGGTTTCAGCAGGCTGGCGAATATTACCGCGACGGCATCAGGCCGCCCGCTGAAAAGGAGGGAACCGATCAAGCGACCGTAACGGCGCCATACCTGGCGCTGGCCCTGCAACCACCGGGCCCGCTGCCTCATCGCGCCCGACACATGGGCCGGTTTGGCATCGGACACAACCGCCTCGGGGACGAAATGGATGCGTTTTCCACTCCCCAACAGCAGCAGTGTCAGTTCCACGTCTTCGACTTTCGTCTCCAGGCCGGCAGTCATAGCTTGCAGAACCGGTCGTCGGAAGGCCATGCCCCGCCCTCGCAAGGGTACCGACCAGCCCAGCCGCCGGCGTGCCATATCGTCGACGCGGTGGGACAAGAATTCCGACAAGTCGGCCAACAAGGCGATGGGGGTATCCTGCTGGGGGGAACGGCCAAAGGCCTGCGCGGCATCGGCGCCGCCAGCCAACACGGGCAACAAGCGTTCAAAGAAATTTACGTTGACTCGGGAATCCGCGTCCAGAACAACCACATACGGGTAGGGCTCGAGCACCTCGCGCGCCGATTTCAGAAACCAATGCAAGGCGTATCCCTTGCCCTGCAAGTCATCACTGGCGCGCTCCCATACCTGAGCGCCACTCATCCGAGCAATGGTAGCAGTGGCGTCGACACAGTTATCGGCGATCACAAAGATACTGGAGGCCGGCACCAATTGTGTCAAATGGTCCAGCGTCGATTGTATGCTTTGAGCTTCATCGTGGGCCGGAATCGCAACGGCAATGTTGCCGCAAACGACCGATGTAAACGGCACTGAAAGCCTTTGCAGAGAGGCATCGTGGACCGCCAGCCACAGGTAGAGCAAACGAAAAAGAGAGTCCGTTAGCAGGACGCCCAGTGGCAGCGCACAGACCACCAATACCAAAAGAGAGGCCCATACCGGCATTGTTCTCAGGTGCCTTTCAACAAAAACACCACGCTTACCGTTTTCAGCAGTATCCTCAGGTCCAACAATACCGATCGATTCTGGATGTAATACAAGTCGTACTCGAGTTTTACCTGTGCACCCTCGACGGAATAGCCATACTCGTATTCCACCTGCGCCCAACCCGTCAAGCCCGGCTTGGCGATCAGTCGACTGCGATAGTAGGGAATAATCTCCTCGAGTTGGCTCACGAACTCAGGCCTTTCCGGCCGAGGGCCGATCAGGTGGATGTCACCGCGCAAAATATTGATTACCTGAGGAAGTTCGTCCAGCCGTGTATAGCGCAAAAATCTACCTACGCCGGTCACCCGGGGATCGTCGAGCGATGCCCACTGGGCACCCGATTCAGCCTCTGCGTCGACGACCATAGACCGAAACTTGAATAACTCAAACGGCGTCCCCATCAAGCCCAGTCGAACCTGGCGATAGAAAATCGGTCCCGGTGACCCGAGCTTGATCAGCAGGGCAATCAACGGACCGATCAGAAGCAGGAAGAGTCCCGCCAGCGATACAAAAAGTATGTCCACCACGTGCACAAAAATACGATAGCTCCAGGAAGTCAGGCCGTGACCGGCGCGGGTGAACAAGAGCCAATCCGGGCGAATGTGTTCAACCGGGACGCGTCCGGTCATCTGTTTGTACAAATCGGGCATCCGCAGCAACTGCAGTCCCATGGCTTCACAATCCAGCAAGGTTTGAAACATTTGCTCACTCATGACGTGCGTGATGGCAAATATAACCACTTCAACCTGTTGACGGCGGGCAATTGCAGGCGCCTCGGTGGTCATGCCCAAGACAGGCAACCCGGCGACGGGCAATCCGATTTTGGCCGGATCATCGTCAACAAATCCGATGATGTCAAAATCTGACCGCCCTCGCTGCAACAGCAGTTCGGCGACAGTCTGGCCGGCCCAGCCGGCGCCGATAATCAAGGTCTTCTGGCGGAAGACACCCCTGGCCGCCAATCCGGCAAACAGCCAACGCCATCCACCGGTCAATATAAGCGCCAACAGAAGGAAATATACGATCGGCAAACGGGCCAACATGGAACGGGGTGCAATGGCAAAAAACAGGATCAGATAACCGCCCATCATTACGCCGGCCACCACCAGTATTCTTGGGGCCAGCGAATCGGCTTGCGTTAGCAGGCGGAAGTCGTAGAGATCGGCCGACCATGCCAAAAAAATCCAGACAGCTGCCAGGCCGGGAATCCAGTACCAGCGTTCTGACACAATAGCGCCCCACGATTGACCTCTGGTAAAACTCCAAAACCAGAAAGCGCCGATGCCGGCTGCACCACATAGCAGTACATCGGCCACAACCAATGGTGTCTGGCGTCGTAGCGTGGTCGGACGCGCTCTCGATAGGCGATGTGAATTCATACTGGTGAAAGGTTAATGGTCACTTTTTGCTCGCGGCGACATTAAGGTTCCTTTGGATTGGGCAAAGTCCGTGTATTCTTGTCGCTGGTTATATTATACACGCCCGGCAATGGGCATGTCTAGTACTTGATGCGAATTTGGCATGTCCCATTTTCTTGGCAGATGGACATGTGAGTTGGCAGCCGGTTTTGTCTAGTTTATGTTTCTTGTGGGTGGAAGGTGTTCCACCCACAAGAAACATAAAAACTACCTGATCCTATGGGCTTCCTAAAACATTATATGAGCAGTCTGTCATGAACCTACTTCGCTGCCAAACCTTGGCTCGGGCCAGTCTCTCCTGCAAAAGATTTGGGATACACCCCCTGCGGATTCGCCTTGACATACCGCGACAACCACGGTAGAATGATCGCACTTGCTGATGTATTAATGTTTGGTTCAATTGCCGATTAGTCCTCATTCACGAGAAGCCATCTCTTCCTAATGAACAATTTCCCTGCTGTAATCATCGGTGCCGGACCGGCAGGTCTCACGGCTGGCTACGAGTTAGCTGCCCGCAACGCTCAGCCTATTTTGCTGCTGGAAAAAGCAGACAAGGTGGGTGGCGTGGCGCGAACCGAAACCTATCGTGATTACTACTTCGACATTGGCGGCCACCGTTTTTTCACCAAGGTCGAACCATTGCAGCAGCTATGGCAGGAATTGCTCGGAGATCGTTTCATTACAGTCGACCGCCTGTCGCGTATCTACTACGAGGACCGCTTTTTCAATTACCCTATCAGTCTTCCCAATACATTGGTTAATATGGGTATCTCTGAAAGCATCCTGGTGCTACTCAGCTTCTTGAAGGCCCAAATAAAACCTAGCCGGCAAGAAGAGACGTTTGAGACATGGGTCACCAACCGGTTTGGCCACAGGCTATACGAGAAGTTCTTCAAGACTTATACGGAAAAAGTATGGGGCATTCCCTGTAACGAGATCAGGTCTGACTGGGCAGCGCAGCGAATCCGCGGACTGTCTTTGACCACTGCAGTTGCGAACAGCCTTTTCGGATCGAACCACGTGAAGTCCTTGATAGGCCAATTCCATTATCCGACACTGGGGCCCGGCTTGATGTGGCAGCAGATGGAGCAGGTCATTAATCAAAGAGGTGGACACATCAGATTTGGGGCTGAGGTCGTGAAGCTTGCGCGGGACGGGCACCGAATCCAATCGGTGGAAATCCAGACTCGTGCCGGCCACAGCACGTGTTCGGCAGATGATTTCATTTCCAGTATGCCCATTTCGGACCTGGTCAAGCGCCTGCATCCGCCACCACCAGTGGAGATTCTGAACGCCGCGCGGGGCCTAAAATACAGAGCCTTTATTATTGTTTGTCTCATCGTTGATGAGACATTTTTGTTCGAGGATAACTGGATTTATATTCATGCACCGCGTGTCAAAGTTGGCCGCATCCAAAACTACAAGAACTGGAGCAAGGCCATGGTTCCCGACCAAAGCACAACCAGCCTGGGTATGGAATATTTCTGCAGTGAGGGTGATGAGATTTGGTCGAGTCCCGACGCCGATTTGATCGCCCTGGCGACCGAAGAATTGGCTCAACTCAAGCTGGCCACCAAAAATCAGATACTCGACGGCGTCGTTTTTCGTCAGCCTAAGGCATACCCCGTCTACGATGGCGCCTACCGCAAACAACTTGAAGAAATTCGACACTATCTTGCTGGCATAGACAATCTTCAGACAATAGGCCGCAACGGTATGCATCGCTACAATAATATGGATCATTCGATGCTGACAGGACTGTTGGCGGCCAAAAACTTGCTGGGCGAGCACCACGATCTTTGGTCCATTAATGCCAGGCAAGAATACGCCGAGGTTTAATTGAAGGCACAATAGGAGTTCCCAGAATGTCGCTGCTCAATCGGTACGTCAATCTTCTGCGTGGTATGCTCTGTGGCAATCGGGCCTTCACCGGCCCCTATTGGGCAACTTTCTATATCAACACCAACTGCAATTTGAAATGCCCCGGCTGCAAGTATCATTCCGGTTCTTTCGAAGATGGAGAGTCCTACATTGCCGACAATACCCGGATGGATATGCCACGCGAACTATTCGCGCGCACATGCCGAGAACTCCAGGCACTAGGCACATCTGGCATAATCATTAGTGGCCAAGGCGAGCCGACACTTCATCCGGAGCTTGTCAGTTTGATTGAGTCTGCCAAGGCTAACGGCTTGCATGTAACACTCTTTACGAACGGGACACTAATCGATCAGGTGCTGGCCAGAGACCTAGTTGCATCCGGGCTGGATTTTTTGCGGGTCAGCCTGTGGTGCGCTTCGGCTCAAGGCTACCAGCGCAACTATCCGGGTGCAAGGGTCGACAATTTCGAAAAGATACTGGAAGGCTTGCGACTGGTAGAGCAAGAAAAAAGGCGGCAGCACAGAGACACTCCAATCACCGGCATCCACCATCCGATCAGTCGCCTGAACTACGACGAAATGGAGCAATTGGTACCCCTTGCGCTTGCCAAC
>CAZHBM010000152.1:0-8381 GCA_964529945.1 uncultured Anaerolineales bacterium
TTCGCGGATATTTTTTCTATCGAGCCGTTCATGCCTCGCCGGTCGGCCGCCTAGGCGCCGCCAACGTCAGCGATTGCGTCACGTAATGCCCCATCCAATGCTTCCACCCGATCCGCAGGCAGCGTCACGCCATCCCCCGATTCGAGAATATGCTGCACGCGCTCGTGAGCGACGGCAGACATAGGTTTGGCACCGCGTTGGATCCACTGCTCGATCGATTGTCGTTTGAATAACGATGGGAAGAACAGTTCCTGTTTGAAGTGGTCCAGGGTATGGGCGTCCATCATAAAATTGCCCCCTGGGCCTACGCGACGAATGACATCCAGCGCCAGCGTGTCTTCGTTGACGGTGAAACCGGTCAGCACTTTCTTGACCATGAGAGCCAATTCGTCGCAAATGACGAGCTGTTCGGCCGAACCGTACAAGCCACTGCCCAGGGTACCCAACGACTGTGACATGGTAATCCCGGCCAACCCGTTTAGCAACATCCCCATCATTGACTGAGCGGCCGCCTCTGAATCCGGCAGCTTCGACTCGGCACCGCCCCCCATCGTGAAGGAAGGAACGCCAAAGTAGGCAGCGATTTGTGCCAGGGCGGCCTTTCCCCAACCCTGCTCCGGGCTACCGTAAGTGCATTGGCCGGTCACCGGATCCATCACATCCGAGTCCGTCTTGAACATCAACGGCGCCCCGGGTTTGATGGCCTGGATCAACACCAGGCCGAACAGGCATTCCGCCAGGGTCTGGGCCAACAGGCCGGCCATAGTCGCCGGTCCTGTACCGCTCATCATCGGTCCCGGCGCGTACAGAATTGGGACACCAAATTCTACCGCGTCGATCACGCCTTCGATCATCTTGGGGAAAACCAGCGGCGACACGGGCGTGGCGAACGCCAGCAAGCCCGGGCGTTCCCGAGCCGCCTCATTTCCGCCACGGGCCGCCGATAACATAGCCAGCATATGCTGCGTGTACCGTCGCCCCAACAGCGTGAAGCCAATCGGTTTGGTCGTATGCTTCAGGATGGCATGCAGATCATAGAAAAACGCCTGGTCGACCGGTACGTCACCCGAAGTACACAACGTCATGACGAAGTCAATATTCTTCAAGGCTTCGCCCACACGCGTACAGGCAATCATATCAGCGTGAGTCGGTCGACGTGGCTTCCCCTGGTCGTAATCGAAATACTTGGGCTCCGAACTGCCGCCCATACCGTAATAGATGCGACCGGGCTCCACCAGAATGTCCTTTTCGGGGTCCAATCCGTAAAGGACGAAAGAACTGGGGGCTGTCTCCGCAGCAGCGTCAATCAGGTTGCGGCCGATGCGAATCATTCGCGTGGAGCGGTCGACCTGAGCACCAGCTCCCTCCATGATGTCAAGCACTACATCGGATTCACAGAAGATACCTGGATCGTCGAGCAGCGAGAGAGCAGTCTTGTAGATTTGGTCCAGATCAGAATCGGAGAGAAAACGCAATGTACCCGCCGGGGCGCCATGCTTCATAGTAGGCTCCTTTCAACCACCATTGAACGTCAAGAGGAATGACACGGTGATGCGCCATTTGGTAAACGTTTACATATGTGCATTATAGCTTCTCCGCATCATTTTGTCAATAGTTTTTACCAGAATTCGCCCACTCGATGCCCCGTCGCCCGCCGGGACCGCTCACGTGACCGATTTGAGCGAAGAATTTCGAAAAAAACTGCAGCCCCAACCTATTGACAACCACCACAAAGTATGGTACGATGTAATCGTTTGCAGGCAACGAATCCGGAGAGGCGAAGGAAAAAGGTTGTCCATTGTCGCCCGTTGTGACCCAACCTTCACCTTGATACAATCCATCGCAGACGCAAGGTAGTCACAATCTATCCATGCCCTTTTAATGCCCCGATGCCGCCTTCGTCTCTCCGGACGTTGCTATGCATATCCTCACACGCCAAACTACGATGTAAGGCAGGGAGGCTGACAGACTCACCCGCCACAGCATGGGCCGAAGATCTTTGAGTTTGAACGGCCGGAAAGGAGGGTTGCCGGGCTCCAAGTGTCCTACCGCAGTATCCCCTATCTCGTCGGTGTTTGCTGTCCCAATCGGGAGGCCAATCTATCGTTCACTGGTCGGCCTTCGTGCACAGTCTGCCCGGCGGGTGTATTGGTGAAACATATTTTTCACACATTCTTAAGGAGGAGGCACAACCCAATGGTTCGCAAAAACCTGATGTTTATTGTTTTGATTGTGACCATCCTGTCCGTGTTGGTATCCGTCTCCGCGTGCGGTGGCGCAGCCACACCGGCAGCCACCCAGGCACCGGCAGCCACCGAGGCACCGGCAGGCACTGAGGCACCGGCAGCCACCGAGGCACCGGCAGCGACCGAGGCACCGGCAGCGACCGAGGCTACGGGCAGCGGGGAAGAAATTGTCCTCGAGCTGTGGTCCCCCGAGAACCGCGACGCCGACGTTGAAGCGATGAATTGGCTCATTTCCGAGTTCGAAGCATCCCACCCAGGCGTCAAGGTCAACTTCACCCTCACCAGCTGGGAAGACCACTTCACCCGTATGCAGGCAGCAGCAGCCGGCGGCACCATGCCCGACCTTCTCTACACCTGGGCACCGGCCACCGGCGGCCTCTATCAGCAAGGTTTGATCATGCCCTTGAACAGTCTATGGGCCAAGCTGGGCGAAGAGAACTTCGGCCCCGGCCCCAGCCTGGAAGTGTCCGACGGACAGGGCAACTACTTCGGCGTTCCCGTCTACGGCTATCTGCACGTCCTCTACTACCGCTCCGACTGGTTTGACCAAGCCGGCCTGCAGCCACCCGACACCATCGACGACTTGATGGCTGCCGCCGAAAAACTGACCACCGACGAGCATAAGGGCATTCAACTTTACACCCGCGGCTTCGACTCCTACTACGTCATGGACCTTTTCACCTCCAATGGCGTTGAGCCGCTGAATGCCGACGGCAACATCGTCATCAACTCGCCCGCCGCCGTGGAAGTCATGTCCGACATCAAGACCATCAACGACAACGGCTGGACCCCCGACGGCTGGACCGCCATGAACATGGACGACGCCAAATTGGCGTTTATGGGCGGCAGCGCGGCTATGTTGATCAACTCCACCTCCTTCATTAATACCATGGTCAACGACAGCCCCGATGCGCTGGACTACATCAGCCTCGTGCCTATTCCCATCGGCAAGGGCACCATGCGCGGATGGGCCGGTAACGCTCAGTTCGCCGTTTCCAGCCAATCCAAGCATCCGGAAATGGCTAAAGAGTTCTTGAAATACTGGTTTGACCACGACATCTACATGCAGTATATGGGCAAGACCGTCCTGGGTTTCATCCCGCTCTACCAGCCTGTGGCCCAAGATCCGGCTTTCCTGGAGCAGGAACGCATCAAGCCCATCGCCGATCTGTACGTCAACGGCATCAAGGCCGGTGCTGAGGGTGGCCCGATCCTGGGCGCCGAGCACGGCCCGAACGTCATCACCTTCCAGGCCTACAACGAGATGCTTTACGCGCAGTTGGCCGAGAAGATCTACGCCGGCGAAACGCCTGAAGACGTGATGAGTTTCGCCGAGTCTGAACTGCTGCGCATCGCCGACGAAAACGGCATCGAGGCCCAGGCAGTAGTGGCCGAAGCGCCAGTAATGGAAGAGACCGCCGCGGGTGGGGCTCAAGAAGATATGCTGCCCTCCCCCGAAGGCGTCGTTCTCGAGCTGTGGTCGCCGGAAAACCGCGATGCCGACGTCGAGGCCATGAACTGGCTTATCGCCCAGTTCGAACAAGCCTATCCAGGCATCAAGGTCAACTTCACCCTCACCAGCTGGGAAGACCACTTCACCCGTATGCAGGCAGCAGCAGCCGGCGGCACCATGCCCGACCTTCTCTACACCTGGGCACCGGCCACCGGCGGCCTCTATCAGCAAGGTTTGATCATGCCCTTGAACAGTCTATGGGCCAAGCTGGGCGAAGAGAACTTCGGCCCCGGCCCCAGCCTGGAAGTGTCCGACGGACAGGGCAACTACTTCGGCGTTCCCGTCTACGGCTATCTGCACGTCCTCTACTACCGCTCCGACTGGTTTGACCAAGCCGGCCTGCAGCCACCCGACACCATCGACGACTTGATGGCTGCCGCCGAAAAACTGACCACCGACGAGCATAAGGGCATTCAACTTTACACCCGCGGCTTCGACTCCTACTACGTCATGGACCTTTTCACCTCCAATGGCGTTGAGCCGCTGAATGCCGACGGCAACATCGTCATCAACTCGCCCGCCGCCGTGGAAGTCATGTCCGACATCAAGACCATCAACGACAACGGCTGGACCCCCGACGGCTGGACCGCCATGAACATGGACGACGCCAAATTGGCGTTTATGGGCGGCAGCGCGGCTATGTTGATCAACTCCACCTCCTTCATTAATACCATGGTCAACGACAGCCCCGATGCGCTGGACTACATCAGCCTCGTGCCTATTCCCATCGGCAAGGGCACCATGCGCGGATGGGCCGGTAACGCTCAGTTCGCCGTTTCCAGCCAATCCAAGCATCCGGAAATGGCTAAAGAGTTCTTGAAATACTGGTTTGACCACGACATCTACATGCAGTATATGGGCAAGACCGTCCTGGGTTTCATCCCGCTCTACCAGCCTGTGGCCCAAGATCCGGCTTTCCTGGAGCAGGAACGCATCAAGCCCATCGCCGATCTGTACGTCAACGGCATCAAGGCCGGTGCTGAGGGTGGCCCGATCCTGGGCGCCGAGCACGGGCCCAACGTCATCACCTTCCAGGCCTACAACGAGATGCTCTACGCTCAATTGGCCGAGAAGATCTATGCCGGCGAATCACCCGAAGCCGTGATGGGCTTCGCCGAGTCAGAATTGCAGCGGATCAAGGCTGAGAACGAATAGCCGTCAATGATCACGTCTGTTTCTTTGACCGACTGATCTAAAGCAACTGGAGCCCCTATTGAGGCAGCTCGCCTCGGTGGGGGCTCCAGCCAGCTTCCAATCTTCACGTGGGGTTGGCCGGTCAATTTGCCGCCGGTGCACACACATGCTACATTGCGAGTCAGCACCGGCCCACACTTTCCGACAACAACTACGGAGTGACTCGATGATTCGTAGAAAGCGATTGTCCCTCTCACAGCGCGACGCCCTGCTCGGATTGGCACTCATCGCACCGGTTGTACTCTACATTCTGGCGTTCGTGGCTTGGCCCTTCATTGATACCATTCGTCTCAGTTTCTTTAGCCATAACCTGCTGCAGCCGGACAAGACCGGCTTCATCGGCCTGAAGAACTACGTCACCTTGTTCAAGTCGGGTGAACTGGTGACCACCTGGTGGCACACCGTCGTCCTGGCTTTCTTCACCATCTCGGGCCAGATTGTGTTTGGCCTGATAATTGCCTTGATGTTGAACCGTGTCTTCTTTGGCCGGGCGTTCGTCCGCTCCACTTTCATCGTCCCCTGGGCACTGCCGACCTTGGTGGCCGCCTTTGCCATTCGCTGGCTCTTCGACGCCAACTTCGGGCCGTTGAATCACGCGCTGGTGGGTGTTGGCTTACCCTTCAAGGGCTTTCCGTGGCTCGGGCGGATCGATTTGGCAATGCCGGTGGTTATCGTGGAGCACATCTGGAAGGGCTTGGGTTACATCATTCTGCTGATGCTGGCCGGCCTGCAGACGATTCCGACCGACCTGTATGAAGCCGCCAAAGTGGATGGGGCCAATGCCTGGCAGGAATTCTGGAAGATCACGTTGCCGCACTTGAGATACGTGATCGCCATTGCCTTCGTCTTGCGTTTCATCTGGACCTTCAACTGGTTCGACCTGGTCTTCCTGACCACCTCGGGCGGGCCGTCCAAGTCTACGATGACACTGCCGGTAGCGGTCTACATCACGGCCTTCAAGTCATTCAATATGGGTAAGGCAGCCGCCATCGCTACCATAATGGCATTAACTCTGACGGTCTTCAGTTTCCTGTTCATCCGCATGACACTGAAAGAGGAAAGGGAAGAACGCTGATGTTTAAGATGACAGCCAAACAACGCAAGTCTATCTGGGACTATCTGATCATTCTGGCATTGCTTGTCATTGCCTTCATCAATTTTTATCCCGTCATCCAGATCGTTCTGGTTTCATTGCAGCCGCTCTCCAAAGCGCTGACCAGTGAATTCCAGTGGGTCCCGCACACACTTACGCTCGACAACTATAACAACATCGTTTTTAAGTCAAACAAGTTCCCTACTTACTTCCTGAACAGCATTCTCATCGGCGCGGCCACGATGTGTTTTTCCACTTTCATCTCGGTGATCGCCGGTTATAGCCTGGCCCGGCTGCGATTCCCTTTGCGCAACGTTTTGGACCGGGTCATCTTGTTCGTCTACATCATCCCACCCGTCATGCTCATCATTCCCATTTACCTGACCACGCTCAAAATTGGGTTGAATGACAGCCGTGTGGGCGTCGTGTTGGTCCACACCATATTCGCCATTCCGTTCGGCATATGGATGTTGCGCGGTTTCTTCCAGAGCATTCCCGTCGAGTTGGAGGAAGCGGCAATGATTGACGGCGCGACGCGACTGGGCACGTTGTTTAGAATCGTGCTGCCCATTTCGTTGCCCGGCATCGCCAGCGTGGCCCTCTTTTCGATGTTGGTATCGTGGGAAGAATTTATGTATTCCGGTATCCTGCTCAGCACGGAGGCCAAACGTACGCTGCCGTTTGGTATCTACACCTTGGTAGGTACGTATGGCGAGGTCCGCTGGGACGAAATGATGGCCGCCGCCGTGCTACAGGCCTTGCCGATGGTGATCGTCTTCCTGTGGCTGCAACGCTACTTCGTGCGCGGGCTTTCGGCCGGAGCGGTCAAAGGATAGATTCAATCAAATTGCACCTGCGCTCCTCGCGCCAGCGAACAACGAGGAGTTTGGGACCGGCAGGACGTAGTGCCCTGAAACCGGTATTTATTCATTAACAGAAAGGGATGGTCTTTCAAATGAGCAAGCCCAACGAAACCGCAATTCACCGTCGCTATGATTGGCCCTATCCGACCGTCGATCGGGCCGAGGGCATATATTTGTGGGACACAACCGGTAAGCGTTACATAGATGGTTCGGGTGGTTCGGCCGTGGTCACCTCCATTGGTGAAAACGTCGCTGAAGTCTACGAGGCGATGTACGAGCAGGCCAAGCGTTACTCCTTCTATCCCTGCCACGCTTTCACCAATCCGAAGCTGCTCGAACTGGGCGACATGATTGCCGAAATCGCGCCCGGCGACCTGCGTAACAATTGCCGGACCTGGTTCACCGTCACCGGCAGCGAGGCGACCGACGACGCCTGCCGGACGGCACGCCAGTACTTCGTGGCCACCGGCAAAATGTCCAAGCACATCATCATCGGTCGCTGGCAGGCGTTCCATGGCGCCAACATCTTCGCCTCCGCGATCTCGGGCAATACCGGCCGGCGTCGCATGTATACGCCCATGTTCCGCGACATGCCCAAAATCCCGCCCGCCTACTGCTATCGCTGCCCGTTCGAGAAAACCTATCCCCAGTGCGGCCTGCTGTGCGCGCGCGTGCTGGAGGATGCCATCTGCCAGGCCGGGCCCGAGAACGTGGCCGCTTTCATCGCCGAGCCGGTGGTCGGCTCGTCGCTGGCCTCCTACCCGCCGCCGCCAGGATACCTGGAGATCATTCGCGACATCTGCGACAAATACGACGTGCTGTTGATCGCCGACGAAGTCATGACCGCCCTGGGACGCACCGGCAAGATGTGGGGTGTCGAGCATTGGGACGTCACGCCGGACATCATTGCTATGTCGAAGTCGCTTACCTCGGGCTATTTCGCCGCTGCCGGCGTCATCGCTCATAACCGGATCTGGGAACCGATGCAGGACTCTAATCTGCACTACGTCGGCGGGCATACGCTCAACGCCAGTGTCATCGGCATGACCGCCGCCATCCAGACCATCCGCTACATCCAGAAACACGATCTGGTGGAAAACGCGCGGATAGTCGGCGACTATTTCCTGGAGCAGCTGCAGAGCCTGTTGCAGTACAAGACGGTTGGCGATGTGCGCGGCAAGGGTATGATGGTCGGTTTCGAGTTCGTGCAGGACAAGGAAACCAAAGAGCCCTTCCCGCCCAACCAGGCGATTTCGCGTGTCTATTTCAAGCTGGCAATGGAGCGCGGGCTGGTCACCTACCCGTGTGCCGGCAACGTCAAGGGTGTCGCCGGCGACACCATTCAGATGGCCCCGCCGCTGATCACCACCAAGGCGCAAATAGACGAGATTATGGCCATATTACACGACACCATGGTGGAGTTCGAGTCCATCGTCCTGTAACCCATCTGTCGTCCTCCTACCACAGTTGAA
>CAZHBM010000153.1:0-8331 GCA_964529945.1 uncultured Anaerolineales bacterium
TAGCTTTGGCCACCGGTACGAGCGGTTCGAGCACGAAGCCTGGCTCGCCTCGCGCGGGGTCCATTGCGCAGACAATGGTCTGGCCGTCATCGGCCAACAGGCACGGGTCGAAAAGCTCGTCGTTCACCGAGCAGCGCCAGGCGGTTGGCAGCGATACCAGAGGCGTCGGCGCTGAACAGGTGCCCTTCTTTGTCTGGGAAGGTGGTACGGGCAGGTACTCGATCACTGTCGTCGGCGGTGGGCCGCCCAGATAATTCGTGACGGGCAATTCGAACAGCAACTGCCCGGCCGGATTGATGCAGCCCCAGGTGTTGTTGGTCGATACTCGGGCAACTCCCTCCACAAACGGGCTGGCCAGGTCATACTGGGGCGCGATCACCATTTGTCCACTGGTGTCTATGTAACCGAGTTGGCCCTCAACTTCCACAGCAGCCAACCCTTCCGAAAACGGGTTTCCGAAATCGAACGGGCCTTCAATAACCATCCGGCCCGTCTGATCGATGTAGCCGGTCTTGGCGGCCGTCCTGGCGAAGGCCAGGCCTTCAGAGAATTTGAAACCCAGGTCGAGGGAGGGCTCGAAAACGAATTCACCCGCCTGGTCGATGTAGCCCGTCAGGTCGTCGACGGTGACGGCCGCCAATCCTTCGGAGAAATCGTCGGCGTAGTCAAAGGCCTGTTCTATGACCATCTCACCTTTGGGGTTGATATAGCCGGCTTTGTTGTCCGTGGTGACCGAAGCCAACCCCTCCGAAAAACGGCCGGCGAAATCGAAGGCCGGGCTGACGGCCAGCTTGCCCTGTTTGTCGATGAAGCCGTATTCCTGGCCGTCGTAGACGCCTGCCAAGCCCTCCGAGAAATCGGCCGCAGCCGGATATTGGGATGCGTCGATCACCACTTTGCCGTCTAGATCTATGAAGGCCAGCCGCGACTTTTCAGCGTCGCCGGTGGCTGTATCGACCAGCGCCAAGCCCTCGGAAAAGTTTTGAGCGTAGCGGAATTGGGGTTCAATTACCACCTCACCGCCGGTGTTTACGAACCCCTGCAAATCGTCAAGCGTGATGCGCGCCAACCCTTCGGAGAAGTCGGCAGCGAAGTCGAACTGGGGGTCAATGGCCCAACTGCCGGTGACGTCCACGTAGCCGTAGGCAGTGCCGTCACTGTAGGGGAAAAGTGGGCCGATGGCGATCAGCCGGTCTGTTTCCAGCCGGAATGCTTCGGTAGCGGCCAGTGTCGGGCAGCACATGGGATCATCGGGCGCGTGCTTGACCATGTCGATCACGATGTTTTTGCCCTGCAGGCTCAGTGATTGAATCTCGGTGCGATCCCCCAGAGGTTTAATGGCCACGTTGCGGGGCGTGCCGTTGTCGTCGATGACGGCGGCCAGGTCGTAAAAGGTACCGCTGCCGCCGGCGTTGGTGATCAGAATGACCGCAGCGTCTGTGGTGCCGTCGGCATTGAGGTCACCGAAAACGATCAGATCGCCCAATGTGACCACCAGTTCGGACAGACTGTCGCGGTCGCTTTGGGCACTGAAGATGCCATCACTGAGGGTTACGGTGCCTGTAGCCGAGAGTGCCGACAGGTATTCGGTGTTTTGCAGTTGCTCGAGGGTCAGGCCCTGCGCTTGAACGGGTGGTGCGGCCGTTACCACCGGTGATGCAACGCCTAGCAGCGAGATGACCAGCAGCAAAAAGGTCAACGTCTTGAGGTGCCGGATTTTCTTTACCATCGCCAACCTCCTGAAGTAACAATCCAACAGACTTTCGATTGGCCGGTGGTCGCACGAGGGAAAGCACCGGCGTCGTGTGGTTCACCAGATTCTACTTTACAGAATGTTATAACACAGGTTGGTTCGGAGCACAAGCAACCGCTGCGTTTCAAGGTCGTTCGTAGCGGGAAATCCGGCAGACATGGCAAATTGGGCGCAGAGATGGACTTGACAACGATTCCAGCTGCCAATACAATCACTCTATCCCTTGTCCAGAGGGCCTTTCGTTCCAGCAGCCGATCTACGAGGCCGGGCACCGGCTTCTGCAGAAAGAAAAGGATAGACGTCTCGACAACGTTCAGAATGTGTTGTGGTCCAGACTGCAGAACAGGGAGAAAGAAAGATGGCCAAGAACGTAGGTATTTTAACCGCAGGCGGTGACAGTCCTGGCTTGAACGCTGCCATCCGGGGGGTCGGCAAGGCGGCGCAAGGCGCGCTGGGCATGCAAGTCATTGGCTTCCGAGACGGTTTCCGGGGCCTGATGGAGAACCGGACGATGCGACTTGATGGACCGACTCTGTCGGGAATTTTGACGACCGGCGGTACCATTCTGGGCACCAGCCGCGACAAACCCGATGCAATGCCCGTGGGCGGCCAGTTGTTGGATATGACCGACGCCATCGTTGACAATTATCACAACAACCATCTGGAGGCGTTGGTGTGCCTGGGCGGTGGAGGAACGCAGAAAAGTGCGCTGTTGCTGGCAAACAAAGGACTGAAAGTCCTTACGTTGCCCAAGACGATTGATAACGACGTAGCTATGACCGATACCACGTTCGGGTTCGATACGGCTTTGAGCATTGCGACGGAAGCGATCGACCGGTTGCACAGCACAGCTCACAGCCACCACCGCATCATCGTGGTTGAGGTGATGGGACATAATGCCGGTTGGTTGGCGCTGGGAGCCGGTATTGCCGGCGGTGCCGATGTGGTGCTGATCCCCGAAATTGCCTACCGGATGGACGCCGTGGCGGAAGCCATATTGCGCCGCAGTCGCGGCGGCAAGCGTTTCAGTATTGTGGCCGTCGCCGAAGGCGCCATGCCCGACGAAATGATCAAGGCCATTAGTAAGGCCAAGAAGAAACTCAAGCAAGCAAAATCGGACAAGGATGTCGAGAGTGGCGAGAAAAAGTTGGCCAAATTGGAGCGCCGGCACCTGAATCATACGGTGCGCCTGTCACGGCAACTGGAGGAGGCCACCGGCCTGGAAGCCCGGGTGACGATCCTGGGCCACGTGCAACGTGGCGGCACACCGTCGGCCGTTGATCGCCTGTTGGCAACGCGCCTGGGAACGGCCTGCGCCACCCTGATCGATCAGGGGGTGCACGGGGTGATGATCGCCGTCCGTGGCGAAGGTATCGAGCCGGTGCCGTTGGAACTGGTGGCCGGGAAACGCAAAACGGTACCGCTTGACCATCCATGGGTCGAAGCGGCGCGACAGGTTGGTATGAGTCTGGGGGATTAGGTGCGCAGTGAGGCGCGTGTTGGATTTTCAGCCCCCCGCAGCTAAACGGGGGGCTTCTTTTTTGGCGCCTGGGGCTCTATTGACGGAATAGAACATCTGTGCTATACTTCTAGAAGAGATATCAGGCCTGGTGGCTGATCTTGATGCCCCGTGCCGGCACCCGATCCGCAGGGATAGTCTCTACCCCACAGTATATAGGGTGCTATTAGGTTGGGCATACAATATGTAGTGGTTATGTTGCGCAAAATGGGCAACTCCGGTATGATATACTCAGGCCGAGTGGCCGTTAACTACGATAGAGAAAAAGGACGGGACAGTGGCGACGAGAACATCCACTTACACTGCCGAAGACATATCCCAATTGAAAGGCCTGGAAGCGGTGCGGCGATTGCCGGGCATGTACATTGGGGACAATGCTGCCTATGGATTGCACCACATTTTGCTGGAGGTGGTGGACAATGCGGTTGATGAGGCAATGGCGGGCAAGTGTGACCGGATCCGTGTGACCATTTATTCCGATGGCAGCGTGGCAGTTGAAGACAATGGGCGAGGTATTCCGGTAGATGTTAAGCCCGAAAAGGGGCAATCGGCGCTAACCCTGGCACTGACGGAATTGCACACCGGTGGCAAATTCGAGGGCAGCCGGGGCGGATACCTGTCAGGTTCCGGCGGTTTGCACGGAATCGGTATCAAAGCTACGAATGGCTATTCTGAATGGCTCGAGGTGCGCGTCAAGCGCGACGGCATCGTCTATTACCAGCGGTTCGAAAATGGCGGCGAGGCGGTCTCTCCGCTCGAGGCCCGGAACCCGCACACGGACGAGTTGATCGGCATTGTCGGGCAACGCAGCCTGAACCAGAAGGTCATCAAGGCGGTCGCAGACCGGAAGATCGGCACGGGAACTCAAGTGCGCTTCCGGCCTAACCGAGAGTGGTTCTCTTCCACGATGGAATGGCCCAAACCCGAGGCCAACGTGCCCTGGGATGCCAAGCGCCTGGCGACGCGCTTCCAGCAGATGGCAGCGCTCAACCCCAACCTGACGATAGAGTTCGAAGATGAGCGCACCAAAAAGCCGTTTCACCGCGAGTTTCGATATTCCGGGGGTCTGACAGATTACCTTGCCTTTCTGACTGAAGGGCAGGATCGCCTGTTTGAACCGGCGGTCTATTTTAAGGATGAAGCCAAATCTAACGGAGGAACTGTGGCGGTTGAGATTGCTATGCAGTACACCGATACCGATGAGACACAGATTTACGCTTTCGTCAACTCCATTTTTACGCCCCATGGGGGAACCGGCGTGTCGGGCTTTCAGGCAGGTTTGACCAAAGCACTGAACCAGTTTGCCCAGGGATTGAAAGAGAAAGACCTGAAGAGTACCACCATCAGGGGGGAAGATGCCCTGCTGGGTTTGACGGCTATTGTTAATATTCGGATGAGTGAAACACCCACCTTCAGTTCACAGACGAAAGACTCGCTCACGTCGCCGGAAGTGCAGGGCGTGGCGATGAGCATTACCTACGATCATTTGCTCTCCATGTTTGGCAAGAAAACGAGCATCGGACGTACGATCGTGCGCCAATGCGTGGCCGCCCAGAAGGGACGCGAGGCGGCCAAGCAAGCGCGCAAACTGGTGATGCGCCGCTCGGCACTGGATGCCCCTGAAGCCGGCATCCTCGGCAAGCTGGCAGATGTCAGCAAAGGCTCGACGACAGAGCACACGCTGCTTTACATTGTGGAGGGTGATTCGGCCGGAGGTTCCTGCAAACAGGCGCGCGACCGGCGTCACCACGCCATTTTGCCGCTGCGTGGCAAACCGCTGAATACCTATACACCCAAAATCAATCGTGTACTGTCGAATGCCGAGATCAAGGCGGTCATCGCTGCCATTGGTGCCGGGGTCGGCTCCGATTTTAACCTGGGAGAAATGCGTTATGGCGGGGTGGCAATATTAACCGACGCCGATCACGACGGACATCACATCAAGACGCTGTTGCTGGCGTTTTTTTGGAAATATATGCGCCCACTGATCGAAGCTGGTCGCATGTACGTGGCCGAAGCGCCGCTCTATTTGATTCGCGAGAAGGGTTCGAAGCAACGGTCGGCTTACGCGTACAATGACGAAGAACATGATCGTCTCATCAAGAGTTATGGCGGTTCATCGAAGGTTGTCGTGCAACGCTACAAGGGGCTGGGTGAGATGAACCCAGCTCAGCTGAAAGACACCGTCTTCGCTGTCGATCGAGAGGACGACAATCCGGTGCTCAATGATCGCCTGGTGCGGTTTGAGGTCGATGACGTGCATTACCTCAACACGGCCATGGGCGTGCTGATGGGTAGCCAGGCAGGGCGTCGCAAGCAATGGCTTTTTTCCCGTTGGGAACAAGGCTCGGAGGTAGCCGACGCTTTTCAAGCGCTCGACGGCGTTGAGGATGAGACGGTCGATGAAGGAGATGAAGAATGAAACTGAGGACAGTCGCGATCGCCAATGATTTGACAGAGAGCTATTTCCGCTATGCGACCTATACTGTCCTGGACCGTGCCCTGCCTGATGTTCGTGATGGCCTGAAGCCGGTTCAGCGGCGCATCATGTACGCCATGTACGACATGGGCTTGCGGCCGGATGGCGCTTACAAGAAAAGCGCCCGTATCGTCGGCGAGGTGCTGGGAAAGTACCATCCTCACGGCGACACCTCCGTGTATGACGCGATGGCCCGAATGGTGCAGAAGTTTTCGTTGTTGCATCCCCTGGTGGATGGGCAAGGGAACTTCGGCTCAGTTGATGGGGACAGCCCGGCGGCGATGCGTTACACCGAGGCCCGCCCGGCATCGATTAGTGACCAGATGACAGCCGACATCAAGCGCGATACCGTCGACTGGATGCCAAACTTCGACGGTTCGCTGTTGGAGCCGGAACTGTTGCCGGCCCGATTGCCCAACCTGTTGATCAACGGTGCTTCCGGTATCGCCGTCGGCATGGCGACTAACATTCCGCCTCACAACCTGGGCGAAGTCTGCCAGGCAGTAAATATGGTGGTCGATCGCTGGAAACAACGCGATAAGATAAGTGTTAATGACCTGATGACGGTTGTCAAGGGGCCCGATTTTCCAACCGGGGGCATCATCTACCGCTACAAGGCCAACGGTGATGATGCCCAGTTTGACGCCATTCTCGACGCGTATGAGACCGGTCGCGGGCGCATCACCGTTCAGGGGCGGGTGGACATTGAGGACATTGGTGGCGGTAAGAAGAGCATCGTCATCTACGAATTGCCGTTCGACCAGCACGGCGCCGTCAAGAAAGGCCCCTTCATCGAAAAAGTCGGCCAACAGGTGCGCGACGGCAAGATCCCCGGCGTAACCGACTTGCGCGATGAATCGGACCATGAGGGTATGCGCATTGTAATTGAGGTTTCGCGCACAGCCGATGCCGACGACGTGTTGGACAAGTTGTTGCGCTACTCCCCACTGCGAGGGACGTGTTCGGTGATGATGTTGGCGCTGGTGCCCAATCCAGACTACGAACCTGATCAAGACGAGTTGGGCGAACAAGATGAAGCGGCGCTGGTTTACAAAACGATGCCGCGCTATCTGTCGCTCAAAGACATGTTGGTCTACTTCGTCGAACACCGGCTGAATGTCATCGTGCGACGCTCACGTCACGAATTGGAGGAGCGAGAGCGCCGGCTGCACATTGTGGAAGGCCTGCTGACTGCGTTGGCCAATATCGACGAGGTGATCAATACCATTCGTAAGTCCCGTACCCAGGAGACGGCGCAGAGCAACTTGATGTCGAAGTTCAAGCTGTCGGAGATTCAGGCGCGGGCAATCTTGGATATGCAGTTGCGCCGGCTGGCGGCATTGGAGCGCACCAAGCTGGAGAACGAACAGAAGGACCTGGTCAAACGAATCGCCGAGTTGAAGGCACTGCTGAAATCGGAAGCCAAACGTTTGCAGGTGGTCAAAGAGGAAACCACGGCCATCTCCGATCTATATGCGCAACCGCGACGGACGTTGATTCTTGACCGCGAACAGGAACAAGGCGCCGTCACGATGTCGGAGTTGCTGGTGCCGGAGGGTCCGCAAGTGGTATGGGTTTCTACCAAAAACAGCATCAACCGGACGCCGGCCAAAGATTTCAATAACCGCATTCCATCGGGAGCGACCACCCGGGCAGTCGAATCTCCGCTGTTTCACTTTGCCTGTGGGCCCACCGATAGCGTGATTCTGGTGACCGATAAGGGGCGAGCCTGGCGCGGTTCGGTAGGCCGCATACCGGAACAAACCGAGATGGAAGGTTTTGGCCTTGACCGGGGTGAGACGATCGTCGGTGGCGGAGTCTTGCAGGAGGAGGCGTTCCTGACGATGTTGACCACCCACGCCAAGGTCAAACGGACGGCCGTTGTCGACTTGGCGGGCGTTGACTGTAACTGGAACACCGTTATGGGAGGACTCAACGGGGCGCGGTTGATTGCCGCAGCCGTGACCGCCGGCAAGAGCGATTTGATGCTATTTACGCAGCAGGGCAAAGCCATTCGTTTCGAGGAGAGTACCGTCAATCCACAGGCGTCGGGAACGGCGACCGGCGTGGCGGCGATGAAGTTGGACAGCAAGGACAAGATCATCAGCGCCGGCATCTTTGAGCCGGCAAAAGCCATGTCGGTTGTCGTTGTCAGCCACAATGGATGGATGAAGCGCGTCAAGCTGGATGAGTTTCCTGTCCAGGGCCGGGGTGGTGGAGGTGTGCAGACCCTGAAGATCTCGCCTGTCAGCGGCCCGGTAGTCGCTGCTGCGGTAGCGCACGACAAAGGGGCGTTGAACGTGATCAGCGAAAAGAGCAAGCGCCACCACTTTGACAAGGTGGGTGCCATCTCCGGCGCGAGCCGGGTCAGCCGCGGTAAACTCCTGATTGATTTCGGCGATGACGACTCGATCGACGTGGTGACAGCCTTCGCTCCTTAGCGTAGTGATGCAATGGCGTCAGATCGTCGTTTGATCTCTTGGATAGATTTTGTACATTGTTGAGCCCGGTCTGAAGCGCGGCCGGGCTCTGTTTTTGTGGGTGGAACACCTTCCACTTCCGCCCACAAAAGATAGAAAA